>JAJPYK010000117.1 GCA_021205005.1 Paraprevotella sp.
GACGTGGGGCGTGGTCGTATTGTAATTGATGCTCACACGGAGGAGAAATATTGACTTGTCGGCGTGTGATATGGGGCGTCAGGTATGGGATGCCAGCGTCAGCGAGAGGATGCTGATGCGGACGTGGCAGACTTGGGAGATGGCTTCCGCACAGGATTTCATGGTGGCTCCGGTCGTAATCACGTCGTCTACCAACAGGATGTGCCGACCGTCCAGGTTCCCGGGGTGTCTGACGGAAAAGAGATTCCGCACGTTCTCCTGCCGTTGTTGGGGCGTCAGGGTGGTTTGGCTCGGATTGGACCGGATGCGTTGCACGCTGCGGTTGTCGATTTCCAGTCCGGTGATTTCGGCTATGCCGCGGGCTATCCACGCGCTTTGGTTATATCCCAGTTCGTGTTCCCGCTGTGGCGACAGGGGAATGGGTACGATCAGGTCGATGCCTTCGAAGAAGCCTCTTTTTTTCAACTCCATGGCCATCATGCGTCCCATGAAGAAACCGATGTCCGGACGATTGTGATATTTCAGTTTGGAAAGGAGGGTTTTGTAGGCCGATGTCTTGGTGTAGTGGAAAAATGCCGAGCCTTTCTGTATCGGTATCACTCCCCAAAACAACAGGCAAACCTTATTATATCGGAACGAGGTATGATCTACGCGGGGCAGGTGAAGGTGACAGTCTGCGCAAAGCCACTTTTCGCGGAGCGACAAGCGGGTGCGGCAACACTGGCAATAGCGCGGGAACAGCGTCTCTCTAAGGATGCCGCTGTACAATGACAGTCTATCCGAAATCTTCTTCGTCCACATGGAGGCATTTCATGATGAGGGGCATTTCGAACCCTCGTCCCAGTCCGAAGCGGACGAGCTTGCCGTTACGTTCATAGTCCGACGATGCACGGAGGGTGCGGGCTTTGGCTTGCAGCAATTTCCGGAGCGTGTCGGTATATTCTTTCTCGTCAAGCTCGGCCAACGCCGCCCGGGCGCATGAGTCCGCAAGACCCTTTTGGCGCAGAGCCTGCGCTATTTTGATACGTCCCCATTGGTTGTAGCGGAATTTATCGCGGACGAAACAGCGGCAGAACCGGTCTTCATTGATAAACCGTTCTTGCTGCAGGCGGTTCAGGATGTCGTCTTGTTGGGGGGCATCCATTCCCCAACGTTCCAGCTTTTTCCGTATGTCGGACGTGCAATATTCCGCGCCCGAGCAATAGGCTGCCGCCTTGTTAAAGGCTTCTTGTACCGTGATTTCTTTCATTTCCTGCATTTGATCATTCGTTCGTTGCCGTAGGCGTCTTTTCGTAACTCGATTTCTCTGAAGCCCGTCCGGCGGAACAGGGCTACGGTTTCCGGTCCGTAAGCCCGGTTGATTTCCACGTAAAGCAAGCCATCCTTTTTCAGTGTGCGGAATGCGTATTGTCCTATGGCGCGATAAAACCGCAGCGGGTCGTTGTCCGGGACGAAGAGCGCCGATGCTGGTTCGTATTCCAGTACGTTGGCTTCCATCGTCGAGCGTTCGTGTTCGCATACGTAGGGCGGATTGCTGACGACGATGTCCCAAGCGTCGTCGTCGGACCGTAGGGTCAGAATATCCTGCGTACGGAAGTCGATGTCGCAGCCGTGTGTGCGGGCATTTTCGCGGGCGATGTCGAGGGCCCGGAGGCTGATGTCGAGTGCGGTGACCCGGGCGTGGGGCAGATTCAGGGCCAGCGTAATGGCGATGCAGCCGCTGCCCGTTCCGATGTCGATTATACGGAGGTCCGGCGACGTCGAGACATGGCTGTCTTTGAGAATCCATTCCGTGAGCTCTTCTGTCTCGGGGCGCGGTATCAAAACGCCGGGGGCTACGCGGAACGTGCGTCCGCAGAAGTCGGCCTGCCCGAGTATGTATTGCAGCGGTTCTTTTTGGACCAGTCTTTCTACAATATTTTGCAGGTCGTTCCGTTCTTCTGATGAGAGCTGTCTTTTCCGTCCCATGCAAAGGTCTAAGCAGGTGATGCCGAAGCGTGTTTCCAATATGTGTCGCACCATGGCGCGTGCTTCCCCTTCAGGGTAACACGAGAAGAGCGGTTCGAATAGAGTGTGAACAGACGGATTCATCTTTTTCATTATAAGAGGTTCTCCGGGCAAAAATAAATATTTTTATTGGATTAAGAGATGACGACAGATGAAAAATATATGTCCCGTTGCCTGCAATTGGGCCGCAACGGGTTTTACGGGGCCGCTCCCAATCCTATGGTCGGGGCTGTGATTGTGCATGAGGGACGGATCATCGGCGAGGGGTATCACATCCGTTGCGGCGGTCCGCATGCCGAGGTGAATGCCGTTCGGTCGGTCAGCCGGCCGGAGCTGTTGAAAGAAAGTACGATTTATGTCAGTCTGGAACCCTGTTCGCATTACGGAAAGACACCTCCCTGTGCGGATTTGATCATAGAAAAAGGCATTTCTCGTGTGGTGGTGGGGTGCAGAGATCCCTTTGCGAAAGTGGCCGGACGCGGCATCCGGAAATTGCAGGACGCCGGCATCGACGTGACGGTGGGCGTGCTCGAAGAGGAATGTCGGGCTTTGAACCGACGGTTCATTACTTTCCACACGCACCGTCGGCCCTATATCACATTGAAATGGGCCGAATCGGCGGATGGCTTTATCGACACGCTCCGCGCTGATTTTCAAAAGGAAACTCCTTATGTGTACTCCACGCCTTACACACGGATGCTGGTACATCGTTGCCGGGCTGAACATCAGGCCGTTTTAGTGGGGCGCCGGACGGCCTTGGCCGACAATCCGTTGTTGACCGATCGGCTGTGGATCGGCCGTTCTCCGCTGCGCTTGGTGATGGATCGGGAGGGGACGTTGCCAGCCGGTCTGAAGCTGTTTTGTGAGGGCGGAGCTACTCGTGTCTATACGGATATTTCTGCGCCCGGACCGGCTTGCGAGACGCATCCTGGAGTGACGGTGGTGCGTTTGGATTTCAGTCGCGACGTGATACCTCAGATCTTGGACGACCTTTACGCCTTGTCCGTGCAGACCCTCTTGGTCGAAGGCGGGCGTCAGGTACTGGAAAGCTTTATCGCCGGCGGGTTCTGGGACGAAATACGGGTGGAGCAGTCCGGCGTGTGTCTGGGCGAAGGCGTTCCGGCTCCCGATAAACCTCGCGGACGGATGGAGGTGACCGAGGTCGACGGCCATCGTTTGATCCATATCGATTCCCCTCAGTCCGGTTTTGCCGGATAATGGACGGGAAAATCGGGAAAAAACTTCTATTTATCGAAATTTTGCATAATTCAACGCTTTAGGTTTCGTATAAGTCAAATTTGTGCGTACTTTTGTACCTTGATAAATAATATTGTATTGGTAGGTATATGAAAAAATCCATAAGGTCATTGTTTTTTGCCGTGCTGTCTGTTTGGTTGATTTGCTCGTGCAAAGATGACGACAAGGTGGTGTTGAGCACCGATTGCTATATCAGCAGTTTTACGTTGGGCAATGTGAAGCGTCAGGTCACGACGACAAATTATTCGGGGAACGACACTACTTACAGTGTTTCATACGGTGCATCCGCTTATCCCATGACGGTAGATCAACTGTCGGGGACGATTGCCAATAAAGATTCTCTTCCTGTGAACAGCAACGTGAATGCGGTGCTGGCTACAATCACGTCCTCGGGGACGGTGGTTTATCGGAAAGCCGATGAGGGGGACGATGCCTGGAAAGGCTATTCTTCGACGGATTCCATCGATTTCACTTCGCCTCTGGTCTTTCGTGTATATGCTCCCGATTATTCCGTTTGGCGCGACTATACGGTGAAGGTGAACGTGCATCAACAGGACGGTAGTGTGTTTACGTGGCAGCAAATGCCGGAACCGGGACTGTGGAATCATGCGGAAGAATTGAAGACGCTGTTGTGGAACGGTCGGATATGGCTGTTTTGCCGCGAGAACGGTGCTGTGCGTCTTTTCGCTACGAACGTGTCGGACGGCCGTACTTGGACCGAATATCCGGTGAGCGGTTGCGCTTCTGCCGATCTGTCTACGCTGACGGTATTTGCCGATAAACTTTATATGAGCGCTACGGACGGCACTCTGTGGACGTCGGAAGATGCTTCTGCCTGGTCGGCGGAGGATGCAGACCGGAGCGTTCATCTGCTGACCTGTGACGAGACTTGTCTTTATGCGCTCTCCGACGGGCGTCTCTGGCGTTCGGCCGATGCCCGGTTGTGGGTGGAGGAAAGTCTTGACGAGGATCCGTCATGGTTGCCTTCCCGCGACCTGACGGGTGTGGCTTATACACAGGAAAACGGGATCAAGCGTGTCCTGTTGGTCGGCAACCGGAGCGAGGTTGCCTATCCCGCAGATGCTTCCGCTATGGTGTGGAGCCGACTGTCCGGTCAGGAGAATGAGAATACGTCGTGGGCTTACTTCAACGTGGCGCCGGACAATGCTTTCGCATGTCCGCGTTTGGATGCGTTGCAGGTTGTGCGTTACGATACGGTATTGCTGGCGTTGGGGCGGAAATATTTGGATGGAACTTCCCATGACGCGCTCGACGGCCTTTACGTGAGTCAGGACAATGGCATTACGTGGAAGTCCGGCGGCGAGTATGTTCTGCCTGAAGAACTTCGCGGGAACGAGGCTGTGCTGACGGCAGGTGTAGATGACGGATAAAAAATGATCTTGTTCGTAGGTGGACAGGTCTGGCGCGGACGGCTCAATCAGTTGGCTTTTGCCCGCCCATAGACTGGACGGATAAAATAAAATACGATATTTCGGAATGAAGCTTTTTCGGGTGATACTCAGTTCCTTTTTGCTCTGCATTCCTTGGATCGTCAGGGCACAGGACGAAGTATACCGGATGGAATTGGGAGGCGGCGTTGGAGGCAGCTTTTATTTAGGCGATGCCAACAGCAAGCCTTTCGCCCATTTTGGCCCCATGGGCGGCGTGATGGCGCGCTATATTCTGAATCCCCATATGGCTATCAAAGGAAATTTGGCTTTGGGGCACATCTCCGGCAATACGGGGAAGACGTTCTTTCCGGAAAATGCGGGGAGCGAAGATGCCGACGGCGGGCGTCAAGGTTTTGCCCGATTCACGCGGAATGTAATCGACTTTGGTGCCCAGTTCGAGTTTAACTTTTGGGGTTATGGCATCGGACGGGGGTATGAAGGTTACAGCAGGATCACACCTTATATGCTGATCGGCGCCGGAGTGACCATTGCACCTAAGCCGGTGGAGACCGATGCCGGCTTCAACATTCCGTTGGGAGTGGGTATGAAGTTCAAGGTGAAACGGCGTCTGAATATCGGCCTGGAGTGGAGCGTGCGTTTTACGACGACCGATCGGCTGGATGTATCCAATACGGACGGAGTTATATTGGACACTCCGTATGGCGTGAAGAGTTCAGGGTTCAAGAATAAGGACTGCTATTCGTTCACAATGCTGTTCGTCACTTACGACTTGTTCCCGCGGTGTGTAAATTGTAATAATATAAAATATGTCTTTTAACAATGAAATAGATGTCGCGCGCGTGCCTCGTCATGTGGCCATCATTATGGATGGAAACGGGCGTTGGGCTAAAGCCAAAGGGTTGCCGCGTACGGCAGGGCATCAGGAAGGCGTGGAGACCGTGAAGAAGATTACGGAGGAAGCGGTTCGTCTGGGTGTCAAGTATCTCACCTTGTACACCTTCTCCACGGAGAACTGGAGTCGTCCCGTGCCGGAGATTGCTGCGCTTATGGGATTGATTCTCGACCATCTGGAAGATGCGATTTTCATGAAGAATAATGTCCGTTTCCGGGCTATCGGCGACATGTCGCGCATACCGGAAATCGTGCAGGAACGCTTGAAGGAATGTATGCGGCATACCGCCGGCAACGATGCCATGACGATGGTCATCGCCTTGAGCTATTCTTCACGTTGGGAACTGACGCAGGCCATGCGCCGGATTGCCTGTGAAGTGAAACAGAATACCCGGCAACCGGAGCAGATCACGGAAGCCACCATACAGGAACATCTGAGCACGAATTTCATGCCCGATCCGGATCTTTTGATCCGTACGGGCGGAGAGTTCCGTATCAGCAACTATTTGCTGTGGCAGTGCGCTTATACAGAGTTTTATTTTTGCGACACCTATTGGCCTGATTTTGACGAGAAGGAGTTTGATAAGGCTATTGCGGATTATCAGGCAAGAGAGCGTAGGTTCGGAAAGACAAGTGAACAAGTGGCTATAAAATAAGCAACATCAACACGTATGAAAACAGCAAAGAGTATCAGTCTTGCATTATTAATAATGTGTACGGGCCTCTCGTCCGTGCATGCCCAAACGGAGGAAAAAATTATCAAGCCCACGGTAGAATACTCCCGCGTGCCCCGTTCGTATACGATCGGAGGGATTGCCGTAGAAGGGGCAAAGAACTATGATGATTATATGCTTATCGGTCTGTCCGGCCTTACGGTGGGGCAGAAAGTGGATATTCCTGGTGAAGACATAACCGATGCCGTCAAGCGTTTCTGGCGCAACGGCTTGTTCTCCAACGTTGCCATTGAGGTGGACAGCGTGGTGGATGACAAGGCGTTCCTGCGCATCAAGCTGACACAACGGCCGCGTGTATCGCAGATCAACTACAACGGCGTGAAGAAAGGTGAGCGCACGGACCTGGAGGGACGTATCGGTCTGTTGAAAGACAATCAGCTTACGCCGAATATGATCGACCGTGCCAAGTTCCTGGCTAAAAAGTATTTTGATGAGAAAGGATACAAGAACGCCGATATTGAGATTGTGCAGCGCGACGATGTGACGTCGCCGGACAAGACTATCGTGGACATCAATATCGATAAAAAGGAGAAAGTGAAGATACACTCCATCACTATCGAAGGAAACCATGCGTTAAGCACCAAGAAGATTAAGGGTACGATGTTCATTCCGGGTGTGTTTAAAAAGACCAATGAGAAGGGACGTCCAGGAAGCTGGTTCCGCACGAAGAAGTTCATCGAAGAGAAATATAAGGCGGATAAGGATAACCTGATCAGCAAATACAATGAGTTGGGTTATCGAGATGCTGTCATCCTGAAGGACAGCGTGACGCCCCACGACGATAAGACGGTGGATATTTACGTGAAGGTGGACGAAGGTCAGAAGTATTATCTGCGCAACATCGAATGGGTGGGCAATACGGTTTATCCGACCAAGCAATTGGACTATCTGCTCCGTATGAAGAAAGGAGACGTCTATAACCAGGAACTTTTGGCCGACCGTACGACGAACGACGAAGATGCTGTGGGTAACCTTTATTATAATAACGGATATGTCTTCTACCGTCTGGAACCGGTGGAGGTTAATATCGACGGTGACTCTATTGATTTGGAGTTGCGTATTACCGAAGGTCCGCAGGCTACGATCCGCCATATATCCATTAATGGAAACGACCGCGTGTATGAAAACGTGGTCCGTCGAGAGTTGCGTATCAAGCCGGGCGATTTGTTCAGTAAGGAAGCCATGGAGCGTTCTTACCGTGAAATCGCCTCCATGGGGCATTTCGATCCTGAAAAGATCGATCCGGGCGTTCATCCGTCTCCGGCCGACGGTACGGTGGACTTCGACTGGAAACTCGAATCGAAATCCAACGATCAGGTGGAGTTTTCTTTGGGTTACGGACAGACCGGCGTGATCGGTAAAATCGGGTTGAAGTTTTCTAACTTCTGCCTGGCCAACCTTTTCACTAAAGGCGGACTGCTTCGCGGTATCCTGCCTCAGGGTAACGGCGAAACGTTCAGTATCAGCGGACAGACCAACGGCCGGTATTATCAGTCGTACAGTATCGACTATATGAACCCGTGGTTTGACGGAAAGCGCCCGAACGCGCTGTCATTCTCGGCATTCTTCTCCAAACAGACTGATGTGAGCGACAACTATTACAACTCGTCCTATTACAACAGTTATTATAATTATCTGTACGGTTACGGAACGAGCGGTTCAAATTATTACGAGAACTTCCTCGACCCGGATTCTTATGTGAAACTGTTCGGCGTGTCGTTGGGATGGGGTAAGCGTCTGCGTTGGCCGGACGACTATTTCCAATTGTCGGCCGATCTGTCTTACCAGCGTTATATTCTTAAGGATTGGGACTACTTCCTGATCTCGAACGGATCGTGCAACAATATCGCGCTGAACCTGACGCTGTCGCGTAATTCTACGGATAACCCGATTTATCCTCGTCGCGGTTCGGACTTCACGTTCTCGGTAGGCCTGACGCCTCCTTATTCATTATTCGACCATGTCGACTATGCGAATCTGGCGAACAACTACCAGAGCGCGGACTATCAGAAAGAAATGCAGGAAAAATATAAGTGGATCGAATATCATAAATGGAAGTTCAAACTCCGTACTTATACGGCGTTGAGCAGCATGAACAAGTGTCCGGTGTTGATGACTCGTGTGGAATTCGGACTCTTGGGAGCTTATAACAGACACAAGAAATCGCCTTTCGAGACCTTCTATATGGGTGGTGACGGTATGTCGGGCTACTCGACGACTTACGCTACGGAGACGATCGGCTTGCGCGGTTATGAGAACGGTTCGCTGACGCCTAACGGCTATACGGGTTACGCTTACGATCGTTTCACGCTTGAGTTGCGCTATCCGTTAATGTTGCAGGGTTCTACCAATATCTACGCGCTGACATTCATTGAAGGCGGTAACGCCTGGTCGAGCGTGAAAGAGTTCAATCCTTTCGACATGAAACGTTCTGCCGGTGTGGGTGTGCGTATTTATCTGCCTATGGTCGGCCTGTTGGGTATCGACTGGGCATACGGTTTCGACAAGGTTTTTGGTACCAAGGGAGGAAGTCAGTTCCATTTCATTTTGGGCCAGGAGTTTTAATTTAAAAAAGAGGTTAGAGATGAAAAAGTTATTCGCTTTGCTGTGTCTGCTCACGATGATGGGCGCGCAGTCTATTATGGCACAGAAGTTCGCGTTGGTGGACATGGAGTATATCCTGAAGAATGTTCCGGCATACGAACGGGCTAACGAGCAGTTAAACCAAGTTTCGAAGAAATGGCAGGCTGAGGTGGACGCGCTGACCGAAGAGGCTCAGACGCTATATAAGAACTATCAGAGCGAGGCTGTCTTCTTGAGCGCGGAACAGAAAACCAAAAAAGAAGAAGACATCGTGGCCAAGGAGAAAGAGGCGGCTGAATTGAAGAAGAAATACTTCGGCCCTGAAGGAGAGCTGTTTAAGAAGCGCGAGAGCCTCATTGCTCCCATCCAATATGAGATCTACAATGCCTTGAAGGACATTTCGGACAATAAAGGTTATTCGTTGATTTTGGACCGTGCGTCGGATTCCGGCATTATTTTCGCTTCCCCGAAGATAGATA
>JAJPYK010000112.1:0-6002 GCA_021205005.1 Paraprevotella sp.
ATTATTACTTTTTCAAAGTGCTTTTTGAATTATGACACACCCTCATTTTTTTATTCAGGTCGATGGAACCGGGCGATTACTCGCTCCAGTCCATTTTCGACATACGTACATAGCTCTGGTAACGCTTCTTGGCCATATCCTCACTGGCGTTGAACAGGTCGGCTGCCTCGGCAGGATATTGTTTCATGACGGAAGCGAAACGAACCTCTCCTTTCAGATAGTCCTGGAAGCCCTCCCAGTTCGGTGCCTTGGAATCGAGCGAGAACGGATTCTTGCCTTCAGCTTCCAATGACGGGTTAAAACGCCACAAGTGCCAGTAACCGCATTTTACGGCTGCATCTTCCTCTGCCTGCGATTTACCCATACCTTTCTTCAAACCGTGGTTGATACACGGAGAATAAGCTATGATCAGGGACGGACCCGGGTAAGCTTCTGCCTCGCGGATAGCTTTCAGACATTGTGCCTGATCGGCTCCCATGGCGATCTGTGCCACATATACATAGCCGTAGCTCGTGGCAATCAGGCCCAAGTCTTTCTTGCGCACACGCTTGCCGGAAGCGGCGAATTTGGCGATAGCACCCAACGGAGTAGCCTTGGAAGACTGGCCGCCGGTGTTGGAATATACTTCCGTATCCAAAACAAGGATGTTCACGTCTTCACCGGAAGCGATCACATGGTCGAGACCTCCGTAGCCTATATCGTAAGAAGCGCCGTCGCCTCCGATAATCCACTGGCTGCGTTTTACCAGATAGTGGGAAAGTTCAGACAGTTTGACGCAGGCCGGACAACCGGCAGCCTTACCGGCTTCGATCATCGGGAGCAGTTTCTCTGCAGCAGCCTTGCTGGCGTCGGCATCGTGCATGCCGTCGAGCCATTCCTGAGCAGCAGCCTTGAACTCGTCGGGCGTATGATCGGTGGTGAGGGATTCTTTCAACAACGCTTCGATACGTGCACGCATCTTCTTGTTGGCCAAAGCCATACCGAGACCGAACTCGCAGAAGTCCTCGAACAGAGAGTTTGCCCATGCCGGACCCTGACCCTTTGCATTCGTCGTATACGGAGTGGAGGGGATAGAACCGGAATAGATGGAAGAACATCCCGTGGCGTTAGATACGATTTCGCGGTCGCCGAAGAGCTGTGAAACCAATTTCACATAAGGAGTCTCACCGCATCCGGAGCATGCTCCGGAGAATTCAAACAACGGCTGTGCAAACTGTGAGTTCTTCACGTTGCTCTTGATGTCCACCAAGTTCTGTTTGCTCTTGACGTTCTTTGCGCAATAGTTCCAATTGTCGGCCTCGCCGAGTTCTTGTTCCAGCGGAGTCATGGTCAGGGCCTTGCCCAATTTCGGATTACCCGGACAAACGTCAGCACAGTTGCCGCAACCCAAGCAATCCAATACGCTCACCTGAATGCGGAAGTTCATGCCTTTCATAGCGGCAGGAGCCTTCATCTCGATGGCAGGTGCGTGGAAACCTTTGATCTCTTCGGCGTCGAGTACGAACGGACGTACGGCAGCGTGAGGACAAACGTAAGCACACTTGTTACATTGGATACAGTTGTCGGGGTTCCAGCTCGGAACGAATGTAGCCACACCGCGTTTCTCATAGGCGGCAGTACCTTGCGGCCATGTACCGTCTTCGATACCTTTGAATGCGGATACTTTCAGCAAATCGCCGTCTTGCGCATTGATCGGACGAACAATCTCGTTGATGAAAGCCGGATCGTCATTCTCCTTGGCCGGGTCGGCTGCAAGCGAAGCCCATGCGGGATCGACGGTCAGTTCCTTATATTCACAGCCGCGGTCTACGGCTGCATAGTTTTTGTCGACCACATCCTGTCCTTTCTTTCCGTAAGACTTCACGATGAATTTATTCATCTGTTCTACGGCCAGTTCTACGGGGATTACGCCTGTGATACGGAAGAACGCCGACTGAAGGATGGTGTTGGTACGGTTGCCCAAACCGATTTCCTGAGCGATCTGCGTAGCGTTGATATAGTAAACCTTGATGTTGTTCTTGGCAAAGTAAGCCTTCACTCTGTTCGGCAGGTTCTTGGCCAGTTCTTCGCCTTCCCAGATGGTGTTCAGCAAGAACGTACCGTTCTTCTTCAAACCGCGGGTCACATCGTACATGTGCAGGTAAGCCTGTACGTGGCAAGCCACGAAATTCGGCGTGTTGACCAAGTAGGTAGAACGGATGGGAGTGTCGCCGAAACGCAAGTGCGAGCCGGTGAAACCGCCCGATTTCTTGGAGTCGTAAGAGAAATAAGCCTGACAATGCTTATTGGTGTTGTCTCCGATGATTTTCACTGAGTTCTTGTTTGCGCCGACCGTACCGTCTGCACCCAAACCGTAGAACTTGGCTTCGAACATGCCTTCTCCGCCCATGGGCACTTCTTCTTTCTGCGGCAGCGAAGTGAACGTCACATCGTCCACGATGCCCAGTGTGAATTGATTTTTCGGTTCCGGCAAGGCCAGGTTTTCGTACACGGCCAGGATCTGCGCCGGAGTTGTGTCGTTAGAACCCAGACCGTAGCGTCCGCCTACGATGATCGGGGCATTTTCCTTTCCGTAGAAACAGTCTTTCACATCGAGATACAACGGTTCGCCGTTTGCGCCCGGTTCTTTCGTGCGGTCCAATACGGCTATACGTTTGGCGGTAGCCGGTACGGCTGCCAGCAAATGTTTGGCCGAGAACGGACGGAACAGATGTACGGATACAAGACCCACCTTCTCGCCGGCAGCGGCCAGATAGTCTATCGTTTCGCGGATTGCCTCCGTGACGGAACCCATGGCAATGATTACGCGCTCGGCGTCCTCTGCGCCGTAGTAAGAGAACAATCCGTATTTACGTCCCGTAATTTCGGAAATCTTGTTCATGTATTCTTCTACGATGGCAGGTACTGCCTCATAGTAACTGTTGGAAGATTCGCGATGAGTGAAGAACGTGTCGGGGTTCTCGGCCATACCGCGTGCCACCGGATGTTCGGGTGAAAGGGCGCGGTCGCGGAATTCTTTCAATGCTTTCTGGTCGATCAGCGGAACGAGGTCGTCGTTCTCCAGCATTTCGATTTTCTGGATCTCATGAGACGTACGGAATCCGTCGAAGAAGTTCAGGAACGGTACGCGGCTCTTGATGGTAGACAAGTGAGCCACACCGGCCAAGTCCATGACTTCCTGTACAGAACCTTCGCACAACATGGCGAATCCGGTCTGGCGGCAAGACATGACGTCCTGGTGATCGCCGAAGATACACAACGAATGAGAGGCCAGCGTACGGGCCGATACATGGAATACGCAGGGCAATAATTCGCTGGCGATTTTATACATATTCGGTATCATCAGCAACAAGCCTTGCGAAGCGGTGTAAGTCGTGGTAAACGCACCGGCCTGCAACGAGCCGTGAACGGCACCGGCGGCGCCGCCTTCCGACTGCATTTCCTCTACCAATACCGTTTCGCCGAAGATATTCTTACGGCCTTGTGCTGCCCATTCGTCCACGTATTCTGCCATCGTCGACGACGGGGTGATGGGATAGATTGCAGCTACTTCCGAGAACATATACGAGATATGCGCTGCAGCCTGGTTGCCATCACATGTGATAAACTTTTTTTCTTTTGCCATAATAAATAATTGATATTACGAGATTAAACTACAATTTCTTTTTTCTCCTTATCCTAATAGAGGAAGCCGAATAACCAGATGGGTATTTCGTTTCCCTGCCCGATCTCTATGCGGTTGCGGGCATATATCGTTTCAGCGTTTCGTTTCCGCTCCTCTTCGGGGCAGATTTTGAATTTCAGGCGTTCGTCTACCAGAAATGACGCGCCTTTTTCTCCTTTGTTCACTTTGTGGTCTTTCCACATCGTGTTTTGGAAGAACGTTTCCAGTATATCCTGTTCGTCCAGCCGGCACGGATAGATCACGTACATCAGGTTACTGTTGTGCATCATGATCTTGGCCGGTTTTTTTGGGAATGTTTTCCCCAAGGGGTAGATCATGTTGATCAGCCGTGCATCGGCTAAATATTTGATATAGTTCATCACCGTGGCGCGTGAGGTATGAATCTCTTCCGCGAGCTGACTCACGTTGGGAGTGGTCGGGCTGTCTATCGCGAGCAAATATAGCAATTTTTTTATTTTTGCCAAATATTTCAGCTCGATTTGTTTGATCAGCAAGATGTCCACTTCGAGCATCATGTTCATGGTCTTGAGCAGATTTTCCGAGAAATTCCGCTTTTCCATGAAGAAGGGATAAAATCCGTGGTGCAGGTAATCCTGAAAATATTTCAGCGGGTTGGCTTCCTTACAGATCTGCCGGGCGATCGGCTCATGTCCTTCCAAAATCTCGTCGAGCGTGTAGGAGGGGAAGCGGCAGCCCGTCTGCAGATTCAGAAATGCCCGGAACGAGAATCCCCGCAGGTTATACGATTTCACGATGCCGTTCAGTTCGGGGTTTTCCGTTTTGAGCCGCATGACGGACGAACCGGTGAACACGATTTTCAGTCCGGGCAGGGTGTCGTAGCATTTGCGCAGGTCGGCACTCCAATCGGGTTGTTTGAACACCTGGTCGATCAGGAGCACTTCTCCGCCCGTAGCGTGGAATTCCGCTGCGAATTCGGCTATGCCCTTGCCCTGAAAATAGAAGTTATTCATGTTGATGTAGAGGCATTTCCGGTCTTCTACGCAGAAATGCTCCTTGGCATATTGCAGCAGGAATGTGGTTTTTCCCACGCCTCGCGTACCTTTGATGCCGATCAGACGGTTGTTCCAATCTATCTCGTCCATAAGGGCGCGACGGACAGGAGCATTCGTATGTTCCACCAAATACGCGTGTGTGCTGAAAAAAGACTCCATACCCTTTGCTTTATACGTCCTGCAAAGATAGTGCAAAACCACAAAATTGCAAAGTAGAGTTTGCAAAATATTTTCTTTTTATATTTTTGTACCATGACTTTACATGTATTCAATCCCGAAAATGATTTGGCTTTGGCTTGTTTCGACCCTCATTTCATCCCTCCGCGTTCGGCTCGTGACCTGTCGGCCGATTTGTCGGCCTTGCCGGCCTGGTGGGCTTGTCAGGGCGATGCCGTATGGGTCTCTTCGGTAGATGATGCCAGGCGCTGGGCCGCGTGTACCGGAGGACTGTGTCCCCCGGTGGAGTGGGTGGATGGGCATTGTCTTCCGGAATGTTCGGCGGTGGAGCCTTGGGGATGGAGCCCTCTGTTGGTGGAACGGTTGCGTAGGGGAGGTCTTTCTCCTGAGCTTTTGCCCGGCGGAGAGACGTTGCGCCGCTACCGTGAGGCCTCCGGCCGGCGTCATGCCGTGGAGCTTCTGTCTTTCTTGCGTGGAAGCGGTTCTTGGCTCGGACGTCGGTGGGGCGATCGTCTTTGCGGCGAAGCGTTTTATTGTACTTCGTCCGATGAAGTGATTCGCGAGATGGCCGGAAGACCGGCCGTTTTGCTGAAAGCGCCTTGGTCGGGCAGCGGGAAAGGATTGCGTTTGGCCGCAGCAGGATATGTGCCTCAGGTTTCTGGCTGGTGCGACCGCGTGCTGCGCGAGCAGGGCGGTGTGGTGGTGGAACCTATATATAATAAGGTATGGGATTTTGCCTGTGAATTTCGGGCCGACGGGAAGGGGCATGTCTGTCCCGAAGGATTATCCGTGTTTCTTACGAATCGGTTGGGAGCCTATGCCGGCAGTTGGGGGGCTTCGGAGCCGGTCAAGGCGCAATGGCTGGCCGCATATATTCCTCCGGATCTGGTGCTGGTCCTGGGGAACGAACTGGGGCGGGCTCTGGCCGTTCGTTTTCCGGATTATAGGGGACCGTTGGGCGTCGATATGATGCTTTGCCGTATGCCGGGGCGCGAAGATTTGTGTTTGCATCCTTGTGTAGAGGTGAATCTGCGCCGTACGATGGGGGGGGGTGGCCATGAAGATGGCGCGTAAATTGGCACAGGGTAAGGAGGCGCGGTTTGCCGTGGCCATTTTTATAACACCGG
>JAJPYK010000112.1:6012-9349 GCA_021205005.1 Paraprevotella sp.
CGCGCGCCCCCCCCCAGCGCAGCCCGCCCCCGGCGCGCCAAGAGTGGGGCCGCCCCCCCTCTGCCGCGGCGACTCCCCGCCCTCCGCCGGGGGGGCGTGGCCATGAAGCTGGCGCGTAAATTGGCACCGGGTACGGAGGCGCGTTTTGCCGTGGACTTTTTTAAAACTCCGGGCGGTGTGTCGGAGGATCATGACAGGCAGCGGGCTGAGTGTCCTCTCCGGGTGGAGGAAGGTCGGCTTGCGGCCGGTTATCTTCCGCTTACGCCGCCGTCGCCTGCGTCGCACTATCGTGCCGCACTATGGGCAGGACCGGCTGACGAGGTGCGTCGCGGCTTTATGGCATCTTCGGACGGGAATCGTTTTTTAGGTTGGCCGCAAGCGGACTGATTTTTCTCCGCAGATTGATTTCTCAATCTCCTGAGATTGATTTTTCAATCTGCGGAGAAAAAAAATACGCCTTGCCCTATCTCTTTTTTATTTGATGAAAAATCCGATGCGCGCGGAGCGGCCTTTCTTGTCCCGCGTGCGTAATTGATATATTCCACCGGTCAGTTTGTCTATGCGGATTTGTTTGCGGTAGGGGACGGTTTGTATCGTGCGTCCTTCCAGGTCCTCTATCGACAGGAACGGAGCTTGTCGTTTGGGTACGGTCAGCAGCGTCCGGTCATGGGGCAGGAAACGGCTGTCGGCCTCGTCGTCAGTCTGTGAGGATACGGAGATGGACAGATAAGCTGGACGACTTTCGTTGCCGAAACGGTCGATGGACGTGACGGCGAAGTGTATGTTGTACTGGAGGCAAAAGCGGGCGTCTACCGGCAGGGCGCAGGTGTCGAGAGACGCGGCGATGAGGGATGCGGCCGATGTGATGTCCGGATCGGCGTCACGGGCGGCATAGACGTTATATCGCACGGAGGTCCCGCAGACGGAATCGGTCGATGCCTCCCAACACAGTCGTCCTATTCCTTCCTCCGACCGGAGGCTCAAACGGGCGGGAATGGCGGGAGGCAGACTGTCTGTTGCCTTGCAAAGAGCGGGAAGGGCCGGGTAGGGATAATAGAAATTCCGCAGGAAATCGAATATGCCCTTGTGATTTTCGTTTAGGAACGCATAGCGGAAGTATGCCTGTCCGGGCAGTCCGATACGCCGGATGAAATAAAGTTCGCGGGTGATGTCCGTCAGCGGCCAGTCCTGTTCTTGCGGACTGAGGAAGTAGACGCCCAACCCGGGTATGACGGGACGGCCGTGGTCGTTCTCCTGCCAGTCTATGGCAAAGGGGTAGAAATTATTGCCCCTGAAGTACATCATGGGGAACAACATGTCCTGTATGCCTTCGGCCAACCAGCCTTGTGCGTCTTGATATACGGCGGAGAAAGCATTCCACCGGTAAGAAGAATAGCGGCTGAGGTCGTCGAATTTTCCTATGGGAGAGGAGCTGACTTTGATCCAGGGCTTGACGGCCTTGATGGCTTGATACATGGTGCGTACGCATCGGGTCACATTGTCTCGGCGCCATTGCGCCAGGTTCTGTTGCTTTCCGTATCGGCGGTAAGTCTTCTTGTCGTTGAATTGCGCGGCATTCTCCGGATAGCGGATATAGTCGAAATGAATGCCGTCGATGTCATAGTTGAGGGCGATTTCCCGGCAGATGGAGCTGAGATAATCGGCTGTCCCGGGCTGTCCCGGGTCCAGATACCAACTGTCGCCGTGTGGCACGCAGAGTTGGGGATGGGTTTTCAAAACCGACGACTTGCCTGCACGTGCCGCCTCGGTCTTCTTGAAGCAGGGGATGGTGACGAGCCAGGCATGCAGTTCCATGCCCCGTTTGTGGCATTCGCGGATGGCGAAGGCCAGAGGGTCGTAGCCCGGCGAACCTCCTGGGGTACCTGTCAGACAAGCGTCCCAGGGCTCGATCGCCGAGGGATAGATGACGCTTCCGCGTACTCTCGTCTGGAGCAGTACCGTGTTGAAATGGGCTTCCTGTAGCCGGTCGAGGATGTGGCGCAATTCATCCTGTTGTCGGGCTATGCCCTCGGGTGAAGTGGCTTTGTCTTTCGGCCAGTCCAGGCTTTGGTAGGTTGTAAGCCATACGGCACGCGTTTCCCGTTTGGGAGAAGACGGTATGAGATCGGTCTGTGCCATCGCTTCCGTCCGTGCGGTGAGGAGATAGAATATAATTAAGGTGAGAATCTGCTGAATCTTCATGAAGCAAACTGTTTTTGTTACTTGCAAAGTTAGGGTTTTCAGCCGTGAAAAGGAAAGATTCGGGACTGAATGTCCTGCCTATTGCCGCAATTTACAGGTTCTTGTGCTTTCCGCCGCATGGTTTTTCCGTCCGAGGGCGGAACTTGCAGGCTTTCCCAGGCGGGGTTACAGTGTTAATGAATATCAACTTTAGTAGATTATAGCAAGATTTCGTGCGGTTTTATCAAACTTTGTCTATCTTTACACAATGTACCGTTATAGTATGTCATCGGCCGTGAAAAAAGGCATTCGGGAAGAAGACGGCGTTCCGGTACACGGATGAGACGGAATATTAATGCAGAAAAAAGAAGATAAGGATGAAAAAATTAATGTTTTCCTTGCTGCTGATGGGGGCAGCCGTGAGTGCTCACGCACAGTTTGAGAAGAATACGACGTATCTTTCGGCCTCGGCCACGGGGCTCGGCCTGTCTTACAGTTCCAATGAAAAGTGGAATTTCGGGCTGGATGTGACGGCCGGTTATTTTGTGCAGACAGCCTGGATGCTCTACGGACAGTTGGGTTACAACCATACGTACTATACCGATAACTTTCAGATGGGCCTGGGCGGACGTTATTATTTTACGCAGAACGGCGTGTACATGGGTCTGGGTTTGCAGTATGAGCACGCCACAAAGAGCGTGAACAATCTGCAACTTTGCCCTGAGGTGGGTTATGCCTTTTTCGTGAACCGTTTCATCACGATAGAACCGGCAGTATACTATCACATGAGCCTGAATGATTTTTCCAACGGCAGTAAAGTGGGATTGAAACTGGGTTTGGGTTTCTATTTCTAAGGTCCTTTAGCCTCCTTTGCGGGGCGAGTCGAGTGCGTCTCGGCAGTTCTTTCGGTTTTTCTTCCGGAGCATCCTTTCGGGGGAAAGTATGAAATATAATGCAGTCTGTGAGGTCGGAGTAGACTTCGCGGGCTGCATTCTTTCTTTTTGATCCCGTTTTCCGGGCTTTTATCTTTCTTTTTGATCCTGTTTTTCGGTATTCTCTTCCTTTTTTCTTTCTTTATACCCATGAACGTGAGCTTAGACTATTTTTCTTGCTTTCTGTCTTGGTGAAATATTGTACGTATACGGTACTATAAATA
>JAJPYK010000221.1 GCA_021205005.1 Paraprevotella sp.
TCAGGTCCCTTTTTTGTGCCTTCAATCAGACACACTCAAAGAAACAGTATCTTTCACGCCATACGTTTATACATTTTTTAATAACGAAAATTCCGTTCCGCCCGGCGCAAAGACACCGGAAGCAGAACGGAAAGTTTTTCTCCGCAAAAAAAATCGGCAGGACCTCAGAAACCCGTGCCGGACGTTACAGACAGATCATCAACGTAGTCATGAATATGACGCTCAACACGATGGTCAGCGAATTGATGGTGCACGACAACGCGACATCCCCCTTGCACTTGGCCGTAAAAATAGCACATACGGCCGACACCGGAGCAAAAGCGATCAGCGTGAGAATCTTGCGAACCTCGGGACTGAACGGGGCATAGTGATAAAAAAGCCAGGCCAGTATGGCGGCCACCAGATAACGGTGAAGCAATACGCTGCCCACGTGAAGGATATTTTTGCGTGAAGGATGCAACTCGAAGCCTACCCCGATCATCACCATGGCCAAAAAGGGATTGGCTTCACCCACGGTATCGGTGAAAGCCGTCACGGCAGGGGGCAATTTGATGTGCAACCACACGAGGATCACCATCAGGATATAGACGTCCATGGCTATGGAGGCGAACATGCGGCGGAAAAACAGGGCCACGGTCGGTCGGTCTCCGATCCGGGCCACCGACGCGGCCATGGAATAAGTGGCTCCAGTACACCGCAAGGAGTTGCCCGCATCGAACAGACAAGTAGCCACAACACCCGAAGGGCCTAAGAAACTCTGGATGTAAGGCATGGTAAAACAACCGATGTTATAACCGGAGTAATTGATCATGTTGAACGCCCGTTCGTTGCGTCCCTTGTTAAAAGCGGCAAGATAACCGATACCGATGGTCAGCAAATTGCATAATACGCCCACCAACACCAGTTCAAACAAGGACGATTCCACATTGATACGGTTGAAATTGGAAATGACTGCACATGGCAGCGTAAGTTTCAGCACGATATTGGAAATCAGTTTAAAATCGGCTGTCTTGAAGAATCCGACTCTTTTCAATACGTAGGAAAGAGCGATGATGAGCACGAAGGCCATCACTTTGATTAAAATAGCTTCCATAATGAATCCCGATTGTAAAATCACCGCAAATTTACGAACAAAAGCAAAAGGGTGTACCTCTCCGCCCTAAAAAAATGATTCAGGGACGGAGAAAATACAATCGGGACGGGGAGCTCAGTCTTCGAGCGAATAGTCGATGGTGGTAACCACACGCACCCGTTTGATATAAGGCGTGTTCGCATCGCGGTCTTCAATCGAGAATTGTCCCTGATAAGCACTTTGTATGCCGCCCAGACGGCTACCCGAATCTTTGGCGAACTTCTCGGCCGCCGCACGTGCATTCTTCGTGGCTTCCTCGATCATCTTCGGCTTGATGCGGTTCAAGCCCGTATAGTCGTAGGTCACGTTGTAACGATAGTCGCCCGAAGTGATGGCCACGCCTTGTTTGAGCAGTTCGCTCTGTTCGTTGATGAGTTTACGTACAAGATCCACCTGATTCGAGGTGACGGTAACCACGGTGGTCACGTTATAGCGGTAGGGCTGCACGTTCGTATTGTAACGGTCGGCTTTCGTATCGATGATTTCAGGTGCATTCACGCTGATTTCCTCTTCCCGGATGCCTTTGCTCTTAAGGAAGTCGATGATCTTCGCGTTGGTTTCTTTAATCTCGTTGTAAATCACAGCCATGTCGTTACCCAGCACCTTATAGGTCAGGGGCCAGGTCACTTTATCGGCCTTCACTTCCATTTCGGCCAGTCCTTTTACGTTCACCACCCGATTACGGGATGAAAAGTCACTCAGCCCGTTCCAAATGAATGCGCCGGCCACGATGAGGCCTACGGCCAGAATAACAGCTTATATTCTCCAATTTTTCATGTGTCGAAGTTTTAAGGATGATAGATTGCAAATATAACAGTTCTGCGGCACACCCCGCCTTACGAAGTCTGAAAAATACTAAAGTGCGCCGGAAGTTGGCTTTTTTTCACGTTTAGCATGAAAGATGAAAGTAAAAACGAAGCCGGTGGGCGCCGGTCGTTTCAGCACAGTATCGACGGAACGGTTATTCTTTTCCGTCCAGGCAGATGCGCACCACACCGCCGTAAGGCGTCAGATTCTTGAACCCTTCTTCCAAAGGGACGAGACCGGCATAGATACGGGCGCAGATCAAGACGCCGCCATGGGCGAAGATGCCGACCCTACGGTAGTCCTTTCGGCGCAGGTCGTCGAGAAAACTGGCCACGCGGGCGTAAAGGTCGCGGAAGGACTCTCCGCCGGCTGCCGGCTGATTCAGATAATCGTTATACCACTGTTGCAAACGCTCGTCGGTAATGTCATCGAAACGTTGCATCTCCCATTCTCCCATATCCATCTCCTTGAGACGGTCGTCGCGTTCGGCATCCGGATGACCGCAATAGGCAGCCAGTTTGGCCGCGCGGCTGAGCGGACTGGTATACACGCGGTCGAACGTCAGCCCGTTGAGGCGGAGACGGGTGGCAGAGGCCTCCCGTTTAAAGGTCGGTTTGAGCGGAACATCCGTGAATCCGTAGCACGTGCCTTTGGGAACGTCTACCGAAGTGTGGCGGGCTAAATAGATTTCCATCATAATATATTTGTTTAGGTATAAAACATAACGACTGCGCCGTAAAAACTCAATTCGCACCACAGGAACAGGGCGCCGCAGCAATCGCCCGTATAGCCTTGCAGCCGTCGCCGCATCCATCCCGTCAGGAGGAGCTCCACGACCGGGGGGAACAGGAAGGCCCAATAAGGAAACGGAGCGGAAATACAGTACAACCAGACGACGCCGGGAGCAAGGGCGGCAAGACAACGTCCGAAATGGACGCACGCGGCCCGCAGCGTCCATACGGAATAAACCACGCCCGACTTGGCCTGTTCGGCCGTACGCGCATAAGGCAGTTGCAGAATGATGAAACTGCTGCATGCCTTGGCATAAATATCGGCGGTGAAAAGAATCGCAGGAGCGCAAGCCGGCGGCAGGGAGAAAATCAGACCTACGAGCAATCCCGTGTGGAAGATCAGGCCCAATACGCCGTAGGTTCCGATATGAGAGTCTTTCATGATCGACAACGTGCGTTCGCGTGTCGTTCCGCCGCCGAAACCGTCGCAAAAGTCGGCCAGACCGTCTTTGTGGAGCGCTCCGGTGAGCAAAAGACGGGCCCCGACGGCCATCAGAGCTGCCGCCATCGGCGGAAATTGTCCCGAAGTACACCAGAAAACGACGGCTGCCGTTCCGCCGGTGAGCAAACCGGCCACAGGCCTATAGTCCACCACATGCTTAAAGCATTCGGAATCGACCCGCTTGATCCGCCAAAACGGCAGTCGGGTGAAGAACATCAGGGCGGCCAATAGTCTGTCTGTAATGTCAGCACCTCGTTTTTTTTCAGAAATATTTCGTGATATGAGCCGTTTTG
The DNA here is from genome assembly GCA_021205005.1 of Paraprevotella sp. Classification (GTDB taxonomy): domain Bacteria; phylum Bacteroidota; class Bacteroidia; order Bacteroidales; family Bacteroidaceae; genus Paraprevotella. The sequence goes on from JAJPYK010000221.1 coordinate 3,466, forward strand.
AAATCATTCATCTCATTCATCATCCGCACGGCGGACTGCAACAACGGATAAGCGCAAAGCGCGCCCGTACCCTCGCCGAGACGCATCCCCAACCGGAGCAGACCGCGGGCATGCAGGGCATCGAGCATGAGACGGTGGCCCGGTTCGTTGCCCTCGTGCCCGAATATGGCATATTCGAGTACGGCCGGTTCGAGCCGCGAGGCCATCAGCATGCAGGCTGTCATGATGAACCCGTCCACCAAAACGATCATGTGCAGTTCGGCAGCGCGCAGCATGGCGCCTACGGCCGCCGCCATTTCGAAGCCGCCGAATCTACGCAGGATCTCTTCGGGTGTACGTCGGCAACCCGATTGCCGGAAGCGTTCCACCGCCTCCCGCAAGACCTCGTACTTGTGACGTACACCGGTACCGGTCAGCCCGGCCCCCGACCCGATGCAATGATCCAGCGGGATACCGGTCAAGAGGTGCATCCATACGGAAGAAGGCGAGGTATTGCCTATGCCCATTTCACCGATACAAAGGACGTTGCACCCCTCCTTGTGACATTCGTCCACGAATGAAATGCCGGTCTCTACACACCGGTCGGCCTCTGCGGCCGTCATGGCCGCTTCGTGGAGGAAATTCAGCGTGCCCCGCGCCACTTTACAGTCGAATATGCCGGGATAGGAAGACAAGTCGTGATCCACTCCCATATCGACGATAAACAGTTTGAATCCGTGCTGACGGCAAAACATATTCACGCCGCCCCCGCCCCGGCTGAAATTGATCATCTGTTGCCAGGTGACATCGCGCGGCGATACGCTCACGCCCTCTCGTTCGATACCGTGATCGGCTCCGAACAGCAGATGACAAGGGTGACACAGTTCGGGCGCAGTCGTCTGCTGGATCAATCCGATTCTCAAGGCCAGTTCTTCGAGTCTTCCCATCGAGCCTTTCGGCTTGTTCAGGTTGTCAATCTTCTCTTGCAGCACGGGGCGCAGGGCCTCGTCCGGCATGGAAATGTGAAAAACTCTCATGTCTATTTTATTTTTACGGGAATGCCGCTTACCATCAGGTAGACTTCGTCAGCTTGCGCAGCTACAAACTGATTGGTCCACCCCAGCAAATCGGTGAACCTTAGTTGGACTTCGTTAGGCGAGACGCCCCCCATCCCGATTTCGTTGGTGACGAAAATAAAAACGGAATCTTGTGCCGTAAAACGTAGAAATTCCTCTTTTACGGTCTGCAAGGTGTCTTCCACTTGCCGGATACCTGCACGCGCCTGTCGTCTTTCCACGGTATCCGTCTCGGCATCTTCGGACGAGCCCGGAGCCGGCCGGTAGTCGAAAAAGAAATTGGTGGCCCATAGCGTCACGCAATCGATCAACACCGTGCGCCCCGTCAGATCGTGACGGCTCAGGTATTTATCTTCCTCGATGTTGGTCCATTGCGGGCCGCGCCGCTCGCGGTGTATGCCGACACGCTGGCGGAATTCTTCGTCCCAAATGCGAGCCGTAGCCATATATACGGGCCGGTCGGACAGGCTGAGGGCCAGTTGTTCGGCGTAGACGCTCTTCCCGGAACGCTCTCCTCCCGTAATCAGGATGATTCTCTTCATACGGACAAAGATACAATAAAGAAATGAAAGAAAGGAAAAACCGGAGGGATTTGGCATCCGGCAGGACGATAAAAATTGACGCGGACGGATGCGGACGGAAACGGGAAGGCATGTCGTTCAGTCGCTCTGCGGAGAATGGAAAATCGTTCTGCGGAGAATGAACAAAAAATCTCCGCAGAACGATAAGACAAATTCAGCCGATTTTTCATCCGTCCGGCAAGATATTGATAATTAACGACATATCACACAGAATTTCCATTGCCGGAAATTTCCCCCGGTTATCGGGAAAGAACGTAAAATAAGCTGACAAGATCGGGACGCCCCCACCCTGTCCCTTTATTGGATATTATGCCGGATGCGCGTCAGATAAGCGTTCAAAGCTTCCTCGTCGCGGGTATCGATGATGTCGATGAGCTTCTTCAACTCATGGCGTATGCCCTCCACATGACTTTTGGTATGCGGATTGAACAGGATCTCGCGCAGCAGGCAGTCATCCTCGCTCAATACGCCGTGCGCGATGTTCAGATGACGTTTGAATGTGGTACCCGGGGCATCCAGATGCTTCATCACCGCAGCAAAAGTGAACGTGGATACAAACGGGATGCTCAACGAGTAGGCCATCGTGTCGTCATGCTCCTCGAAAGAGTACTCGCATACGTGCAGGCCGAGACGGTTGTAGAGGTCGCGGAAAAAGATGCGGCCCATATAATCGCCCTCGTTGATGACAATGGCGTTTTCGTGATTCAGGCTGCCCAGATTGGCAAACGTGGGTCCGAACATGGGATGTGTGCTGACGTAGCGCATACCTATGGTCTCATAAAAATCCTTGAAGCCTGTTTTGACGGACGAGATGTCGCTCAGGATGCAGTCTTTCGGCAGGTGGGGAATCACCTGGCGAAAGACTTCCAGCGTATTTTTCAGCGTCACGGCATTGATGACCAGTTCGGGACGGAAAGCATCGATCTCGTCCATGGAAGTGAAACGTTGCGTATTGAACATGAAACGCAACCGCTTGGGATCGATGTCGTATACGGCGGTCTCGTGTTCAAAACTGCGCAGGTCGATGAAGAACGCCCCCATTTTGCCCGCGCCTAAAATGAGAATTCTCATGATGGTTCTGTCTTTTTAACCGGAGTTACTTATTGATGATGTCCATTTGCTGGCGCACGCTTTCCTCGTGGATGACCTCGTAGATTTTCTTCACGAACTCTGCGTCCATTCCGCACATCACACCTTGCGCCCCGCGCTTATCCAGGATCTCGGAATATCGTCCGGTCTGCACCACTGCCATGTCATGTTCTTTCTTGTACGTAGCGATTTCGCGGCTCACGCGCATTCTTTTGGTCAGCAGATTCATCAGGTCGTTGTCCAGCTCGTCGATCTGCTTGCGCATGGCCGACAGGCTCTCGGTCATTTCGATGTTCTCCCTTACCACCAGTCGGTCGAGGATGAAATCGAGCACGTCGGGCATCACTTGTTGCTTGGCATCGCTCCAGGCGCAGTCGGGATTGCAATGGCTCTCCACGATAAGTCCTCTGAAACCCATGTCCATAGCCTGTTGGCAGAGCGGGGCGATCAGGTCGCGACGGCCACCGATATGGCTCGGATCACAGATGATGGGCAGGTCGGGATAACGGCGATGCAGTTCGATGGGGATATGCCACATGGGAGCGTTACGGTAAATCTTCTGGTCGATGCTGGAGAAGCCCCGGTGTATGGCTCCGAGACGGGTGATGCCTGCACCGTTGATGCGCTCCAATGCGCCGATCCAAAGTTCGATGTCGGGATTGACGGGGTTCTTCACCAGGATGGGAATGTCCACGCCCCGAAGCGAGTCGGCCAGCTCCTGCATGGCAAAAGGATTGGCCGAAGTGCGGGCGCCGACCCAAAGAATGTCGATACCGGCCTTCAGAGCCGCCTCCACATGCTTGGGCATGGCTACCTCCGTGGAGGTCAGCATGCCGGTTTCGGCTTTCACCCGTGCCATCCACGGCAGTGCGGCTTCGCCCATGCCTTCAAAACCTCCGGGTTTGGTACGGGGCTTCCATATTCCCGCACGGAAGATCTTGAATCCCTTTTCGGCCAATTGGCGTGCCGTGGTGAGTACTTGTTCCTCGGTTTCGGCGCTGCAAGGGCCGGCGATGACGAGGGGTCGCTTGTTTTCGTCTACTCCCGGAATGTTGAGGGGAGACAGTCGTAAGTCGTCCATATTTATATGTGTTTAAATGTATATCTTGGCGGATTACCGGAAGGCGGCCCGGATGCGGTCCAACGCTTCGGCCATTTTGGCCTTCTTGGCACAGAGCGAAATGCGGATGTAACTGTAGCCGTTGCTGCCGAAGATAAAGCCCGGCGTAAGGAAGACACGGGCCTCGTGGAGCACTTTCTCGGTGAGTTCCTCTACATGGGCGCAGTCGTCGGGAATGCGTCCCCACAAGAACATGCCCACCTGTTTCGGGTCGAACGTACAACCCAGCGTAGTCATGATCTCTTCGGCCAGGGCGCGCCGCTCGGCGTATACGCGGATGTTGGCCTCTTCGTGCCAGGCCTCGTCATTGGCGTAAGCGGCCGCAGCAGCCAATTGCATGGGGCGGAACATGCCCGAATCGATGTTGCTCTTCACCTTCAATACCCATTTCACGAATTCGGCATTGCCGGCAAGCATACCCATACGCCACCCCGGCATGTTATGGCTCTTGCTCATGGAGTTGAACTCGATGCAGCAACGTTTGGCCCCGGGCACTTGCAGGATACTGAGGCGTTCGCGGTTCAGGATGAAGCTGTAAGGGTTGTCGTTCCCGACCACGAGGTCATGTCGCAGGGCAAAGTCCACCAGTTTCTCGTAGGTTTCCCGTTTGGCATTGGCTCCGGTGGGCATGTTTGGATAATTGGTCCACATGATTTTCACGCCCGTCAGGTCGGTTTGTTCCAACGCATAGAAGTCGGGCTGCCAATCGTTCTCCGGCAATAAATCATAGTAAGTAATCCGGCAGCCCAGAATCTTGCTGAGCGAAGTGTACGTGGGATAACCGGGATTCGGCACGAGCACGCGGTCGCCGGGATTGGCCAAGGCGAGCGTGACGTGGAGGATGCCCTCCTTCGACCCGATCAGCGGCTGAATCTCGCTGTTCGGATCCAGGTCTACGCCGTACCACCGCCGATAGAAGTCGGCCATGGCCTGCCGAAGTTCCGGAATGCCCATCGTGGGCTGATAGCCGTGAACGTCGTCGCGCCGCGCGGCTTCGCACAAGGTTTCTATGGTCTGTGGCGAAGGAGGCATGTCCGGACTGCCTATGGCCAGACTGATGATGTCTTTCCCTTCGGCGTTCATACGCGCCACTTCTTTGAGTTTTACGGAGAAGTAGTATTCCTGTATGTAATTCAGCCTGTCGGCCGGCCGGATGTGAGGATTATATTGTTTGTCTTCCATTTTGATATTCTCCTAATATTTTAAGTTCTTGGGTCAGGGGCGTAATGGCGTCTATGCTCTGCAAATAACGGGTGTAATCGTCGAAACCCAGATCGACGTAGAACATATATTGCCATTCTTTGCCCACGAGAGGCAAGGATTGTATTTTGGTCAGATTCAGTTTGTAAAACGAAAGAATGGAGAGCACTTGCGAGAGTGAGCCTTCCTCATCGGGCAGGGTGAACACCAGGCTGGCTTTGTCGGCCTTACGGATGTCGCGCAGCAGATTGGCGCGTTGCGGTTGACAGAATACGAGGAAACGGGTGAAATTATGTTTGTTGGTCTCGATGCCTTCCTCCAAAACCTTCATCCCGTAAAGCGGAGCGGCGAACTTGGAACAGATGGCGGCGTGGCCGTGCAGTTGTTCCCGACTGATGACTTCGGCTGCGCCGGCCGTGTCCTCCGCTTCCACGATCTTCAGATTCGGATGGTGAGCGAGGAAGTCACGGCATTGCATCAAAGCCACCGGATGGGAATTCACTTCCGTCAGGTCCTCGAAACTATCGTCGGGCAGACAGAGCAGACTGTGGAAAATGCGCAATTTATGCTCTCCGATGATGGTCAGTCCGCTTTCGCAAAGCAATTCATAGTTGTGCAGAAGACTGCCCGCAATGGTGTTTTCGATGGCGGCCATACCCAATACGGTACTGTTTTCTCGCACCGTGGCATACACTTCTTCTAACGTAGAACAGCAGATCAGCTCTATGTCCTCGGGATCAAAGAATTAGGGGGCGGCCATATCATGGTAAGACCCCTTGATGCCCTGTATTG
>JAJPYK010000217.1:0-5822 GCA_021205005.1 Paraprevotella sp.
TTTTCATCTTCTGCCAGATGGAATGTATGCTTTTGGTGCGTCCTTTCATATGGAATTTCAGACCGGCCGCCTTGAGCTTTTCCTCGATCGGACGGATGAATTTTTCGATATATTCGTCGCGTGACTTCTTGGTGGCGTTCAGTTTCTCTTTGATGAGATAGTAGGCGTCATGTTCCAAATATTTCAGCGACAGGTCTTCCAGTTCGCTTTTCAATCTGTACAGTCCCAGCTTGTGTGCCAGCGGGGCATACAGATAGGCTGCTTCTTCCGAGATCCAGCGTTGTGCTTCCTTGTTGTCGGTGTCCTTGATCTGTCGCATGATGTTCATGCGGTCGGCAATCATAATGAGCACGACCCTCATGTCTTCGGCGAGAGAGAGCAACAGACTCCTGAAGTTCTCGCTTTCCACGCTCGGATTTTTTTCATATAGATCCAGGATGCGGTTCAGTCCCCTTATGATGCCCGCCACATCCTCTCCGAATTCTTTTTTCACGTCTTCTGCCGTGCAGTAGCCGCAACGCACGCTGGTGTGCACCATCACGCCGAGTATGGATCCGCGCGTGAGTCCGATTACCGAGGCCACGATCAGCGAGGTCTCCATGTCGCAGAGGATCGGGTTCATTCCGAATACGTTTCTTTTGATCAGATTGCGTTGTGCGGCTTCGATCAAATATCTTTTCAGCTTTTTGCAGTCGTCGGGATGAAGTATGTTGCCGGAAAGTTCCAATAGTTTCCTGTACAGTTGTGCCAATCGCACTTTTTCGGGTGCGGAGAAAAAAGCATTTTGTTCCATAGTCCGCAAATTTTTCTTCAAAGGTAGTGCTTTTTTTGCTGAAAGGCTTACGGCTTAGCTTAAAAATTCCTATATTTGGATATTGTTTAGCACATGGATTAAAATTAAGAGTTGTATATGTTGACAGCAGAAGACAAGGCCTTATTGGCCGAGAAAGGTATAACCGAAGCGCAGATTTGTGCTCAGTTGCAGTCGTTTAAAAATGGGTTCTCGTTTTTGAGGTTAAAGGCCGCCGCGTCGTTGGAGAACGGCATTCTGGCTCCCTCTGAGAAGGAATGCGAACATTATATGGAAGTATGGAAAGCATATAAGGACGGAGGCAAGAGCGTGTGCAAGTTCGTGCCGGCTTCGGGGGCGGCCAGCCGCATGTTCAAGAACATGTTCGAATTTTTGGATGCGGACTACGATGCACCTTCCACGGATTTCGAGAAGGCCTTCTTTGCCGGCATACACCGTTTTGCCTTTTACGATGCGTTGGATGCCGTTTGCGTGAAAAATCACGGTGGCGGCGTAGATGCTTTGTTGGCACAGGGAAAATATAAGGCCGTGGTCGGTTGCATGCTTCGTCCTGAAGGACTGAATTACGGGCAGTTGCCTAAGGGCCTGTTGCTTTTCCACCGTTATACCGAAGGGGCTCGCACGCCTTTGGAGGAACATCTGGTAGAGGCCACACTATATGCGGCTTGCGGCGGAAAGGCTGAAGTGCATTTCACGGTCAGTGCCGAGCATAAGGAATTGTTCCGCGCCTTGGTACAGGAAAAGCTTCCGTTATATGAAAAGGCTTACCATCTGACTTATCATGTGACGTTCTCCGAACAGAAAGCTGCTACGGATACATTGGCTGCCACGATGGACAACGAACCGTTCCGGGTGGACGGCAAATTGCTGTTCCGTCCCGGCGGGCACGGCGCATTGATTGAAAATCTGAACGATTTGCAGGCTGATGTGATTTTCGTGAAGAACATCGACAATGTCGTACCCGACCGTTTGAAGGGGGACACGGTGACTTACAAACAGGTCCTGGCCGGTATCTTGGTGGATTTGCAGCGTAAGGCCTTTGCTTATCTGCATAAATTGGATAGCGGAGAATACAGCCATTCGGATATTGAGGAAATTATCCGGTTTGTGCAACAGAATCTGTATTGCCGCCGTGAGGACGTGAAAGAACTGGAAGATGCCGACTTGGTCATCTATTTGCGCAAGAAGTTGCATCGTCCTATGCGGGTCTGCGGCGTGGTGAGAAACGTAGGTGAGCCGGGCGGCGGTCCTTTCCTGGCTTACAACAGTGACGGTACGGTGTCTTTGCAGATTCTTGAAAGCAGTCAGATCGACACGAATAATCCCGAGTATGTGGCCATGTTCAAGAACGGGACGCATTTTAATCCCGTCGATTTGGTTTGTGCGGTGAAGGATTATAAAGGAAACAAGTTCAATCTGCCCGATTATGTGGACAAAAATACCGGATTTATTTCCTATAAAAGCAAAAACGGAAAAGAACTCAAGGCATTGGAGCTGCCCGGATTGTGGAACGGAGCTATGAGCGACTGGAATACCGTGTTTGTGGAAGTGTCTTTGAGCACGTTCAATCCGGTCAAGACCGTGAATGATCTTTTGCGGGAACAACATCAGTAATCCGCAGGGAGAATGGAGTAAGTTTGTGCTTATATTAAAACCAAGGATTTATGACGAAAAAAATTTTATTGTTAGGTTCAGGAGAATTAGGGAAGGAGTTTGTCATTGCTTGTCAACGCAAGGGGCAATACGTCATCGCGTGCGATTCTTACGCTCACGCCCCGGCTATGCAGGTGGCCGATGCGTGCGAAGTGTTTTCCATGCTCGATGGAGAGGCTTTGATGGCCGTCGTAAACCGTCATAAACCGGATATCATCGTGCCGGAGATAGAGGCTATCCGTACGGAAAAACTGTATGATTGCGAAAAAATGGGCATTCAGGTCGTGCCGAGTGCGCGGGCGGTGAACTTCACGATGAACCGCAAAGAAATACGGGAGCTGGCCAATACGGAGCTGGGACTGAAAACGGCGAATTACCGTTATGCGAAAACGTTTGAGGAACTGACGGCTGCGACCGAGGTGATCGGCTTCCCCTGTATCATCAAGCCCTTGATGAGTTCTTCCGGTCATGGGCAGAGCAAGGTGGATACTCCGGCCGAGCTGCCTCATGCCTGGAAGTATGCCTGTGACGGCGCTCGTGGCGATGTGAAAGAAGTCATCGTGGAGCAGTTCATCGCTTTCGACAGTGAAATCACACTGTTGACGGTGACACAGAAAAACGGTCCTACTTTATTCTGTCCGCCTATCGGACACGTGCAAAAAGGCGGAGACTATCGCGAAAGTTTTCAGCCGGCGGCCGTTTCGCCGCAAATGCTGAAAGACGCGCAGGATATGGCTGCGAAAATCACGCAGGCGTTGACCGGGGCCGGTCTTTGGGGCGTGGAATTCTTCTTGAGCCCTACGGAGGGCGTGATCTTCTCCGAACTGAGTCCTCGTCCGCACGATACGGGGATGGTGACGTTGGCCGGCACACAGAACTTGTCGGAATTCGAACTGCATTGCCGCGCCGTGCTGGGATGGCCCATTCCCGAAATTACGCAAGAACGCATGGGAGCCAGTGCCGTAATCCTTTCGGAGGTGGAAACCCAGGGATGGCCCAACTATAAGGGAGAGGAGCAGGTCTGTGCGGCCACGAATTCTTATCTGCGTATTTTCGGTAAGCCTCAGGCCCACGTCGGTCGCCGTATGGGCGTGGTCCTTTGTTGGGATAAGCTCGATGCCGATCAGGACGCCTTGAGACAGAAGTGCCGTAGACTGGCTAACGAGGTTAAAGTATATTAATATACGGTATGGAAATTCGGATACAAGGCTATTTTCTTCCCAAAAGATATACCTTTGTAACCGATTTGCGACAATAGCTCAGTTGGTAGAGCATTGGCTTCCCAAGCCGAGGGTCGCGGGTTCGAGTCCCGTTTGTCGCTCTCTTATCATCTATCTTTCATGACCATTGTAATCGTCACCGTTTTGATTTTAGGATATTGTGCTATTGCTACCGAGCATATCACGAATATCAACAAGGCGGCAGTGGCGATGTTTTTAGGTGTCATCTGTTGGACCCTATATATGGTGGCCGGCAAGCAGTATGTCGAAATGAGGTATGCGGAGGAATATGCTACCTTTTTGGCCGGCAACAGTTCCAGCATTACTTCTCTGAAGAATTTTATGGCCAATTACGTCTTTATCGGTCATGTGGCGGATATTTGTCAAATCGTGCTTTATCTATTGGCCACGATGTCTATTGTGGATTTGCTGAATTCCAACGGTTGTTTCGATTTCATCAGCGAATGGATGCGGACACGCAATAGCAAACGGCTTTTGTGGATGACGGCTTTGGTCACTTATGTGCTTTCGGCCAACTTGGATAATCTGACGACGGCGTTGATGATGTTTGCCATCATGAGGCAACTCCTGCCCAACAGCCATTTCAGGATGTATTATGGCGCAGTCATTGTCATAGCGGCCAATGCCGGTGGGTGCTTGACCGTGATAGGCGATGTTTCCACGCTGATGCTTTGGGTGAAAGGGGCGGTTACGCCTTCCAGCTTTTCGGGTGCCATGTTTTTGCCTTCCATTGTCGCCGTGATGATTCCGACTTATTTGATTTCTCTGAAATTACCGGAACAAATAGACATCAATACGCCTCGCATCCGTTTTCGTGGAGACGATACGACGTTGACACGGTGGCAGCGCGTGCTGATGCTTTTTGTGGGCATCGGCGGACTGTGGTTCATTCCTACGTTTCACAATCTGACCAAGTTGCCGCCGTTCGTAGGTGCGCTTTGCGTTTTGGCTTTGTTCGGCGTCGTGAATGAATTGTGCAACCGTAAATTGATTAAATCCGATCAGCCCTTTTTCCGTCCGACTCCTCGTTTCATGCAGACGGAGAGCATTCAGACCATTCTGTTTTTCATAGGGGTGAGCATGGCCATTTCCGCCTTGCAAGAGACGGGAGCTTTGTATACAGCGGCTTTATGGTGCGATCGTTATATCCATAATATCTATGTGTCCAGCCTGATCTTAGGAGGAATTTCGGCGTTTTTGGATAACGTGGCTTTGGTACTGACCAGCATATCCATGTACGACGTGGTGAATGTGACGGTAGATGCGATCCCCGGCGTGGATCCAGCTTATGTGCATTCTTTCGCTTTGAACGGGCCGTATTGGCAGCTTGTGGCTTACAGCGGCGGTCTGGGCGGATGTATTCTTTCCATCGGATCTACGGCGGGATATGCTTTGATGAAAGCTGAGAATATATCGATTTGGTGGTATCTCCGTCATATTTCAGGTAAGGTTCTGATAGGATGGCTGGCCGGATTGGGCGTTTACTTTCTTGTGGATTCGTTTGTCAGATAAGTGAATACTGAAAATAATTACTATGCAGATCAATCATACACTTTTTTAAAGGAAAATCCTGTCTTTCACGTTGGTGCAGGTGGCTCTTTTGAGTTTTTTGTTGATCCTGTCAGTGGTAATACGTTTGTGGCTCTATCCTTTCAATTATCTTGAGCCTTATCCTCTCTATTTTATGGTGGGGTATTTTTTCCTTTGGGAGATGTTCCAGTTCTTTTTGATTGCGAGGGCATCGTCCGAGGATCGTAGGGCTGTATTGCAGGCTTATCGGCGCAGTTTCGTGTGGCGTTTGGTGGTTTCTGTTTTGGCCGGATGCTTCATCAGTCTGCTTTTATCGGCCCAACCTTTTTTTACTGCATCTCTATTCTTTCTCTTTTGGGTTTCGGCATGTATCTGCGATGCGGTTTATTATCGGCGTTTTTTGAGTTGACCGGTATAGAGATGTGAGTAAAGCGATGGTCAATAGTCGGATAGCTTTGTTGTTGAAAGCCTTGGGTAAGGGGCTTTTTGAGAAAGATGAAGTATTGGCTTTGGCTTTATTGGCCGCTGTCGCTGGAGAAAGCATTTTCCTGTTAGGGCCTCCGGGAATGGCGAAGAGTATGATGGCC
>JAJPYK010000217.1:5832-9283 GCA_021205005.1 Paraprevotella sp.
CCCGACTGTTGAAATATGCTTTCCGCAATGGGAAAGCATTCGAATATTTGATGTCTCGGTTCAGTACGCTTGACGAAATATTCGGACCGGTATCCATTTCGGCTTTGAAAAGCGAGAATCGCTATATACGGATTACGGACGGCTATCTTCCCTCGGCGGATATTGTGTTTCTTGATGAAATATGGAAAGCGGGGCCGGGGATTCAGAATGCGTTGCTTACGGTGTTGAATGAGAAGGTCTATTTGAATGGAAATGAGAAAATGCGTTTGCCGCTAAAACTTGTGGTGGCGGCGTCGAACGAACTTCCGGATGAAGGAGAAAACTTGGCTGCTCTGTGGAATCGTTTTCTTGTACGTTGTGAGGTGAAAGGCATTGTAGATAAGAATCTGTTCAATCTCATGATTTCCTCGCCTGGACCTTCCGAAGTCGAAGTGCCGGATGATATTCGTTTGTCCGCAGATGAACTTTCCGTTTGGAATGAGGGCATAGATGCGGTGGAAATACCGGATTTTGTCTTTATGTTTGTACATTCGTTCAGCGCTCGGATGGAAAGTTATAATCTATCGGCTGACGAGAAAGGAGAGGTTCATCTTTATGTGTCCGATCGCCGGTGGAAAAAAGTGGTGCATCTTTGGCGTACTGCTGCTTTTTTAAGCGGTCGGTCTGAAGTCTCTCTCTCTGATTTACTCCTTTTGCAGGTCTGTTTGTGGGATCATCCCGGACAATTGCTGCTACTGAAAGGATTATTGACCGATGCACTTGCCGATGCTTGTAAAGAGTATTTGGAATTGCCTCTTCTTGTAGAGCGTCTTGCCGCATTGCGGGAGGATGGTACGAAAGAGAGCACTCCAGTCATTGAATTTAAGGTGGTGAAAACTTTCTTTTATCAAGTTCAGTCATTGTATCCCGGTCGTACGGTGTTGATTTACATCAGTGAGTATGAGGCGATGGAGAGAGAGAAGCTTGTACCTTTTGTGTTGACTACGGATCGTCGTAAGACCGGGGCGCAGATATTGCGACAATATGATCAATCTCGTTTTCCGGATGTATTTCCAAAGGATCTTTTGCAGGTGAAGAGAACGGATGGCGGTGTACAAGTGAATGGAAGGGATTATAATTTTGTACGTGCAGACGTATGTCAAGATGAACCCGGTTCTTCTTGTCCGGAATTTTCTTCATCGTTTTCACTCGAAATGATGAGACGGATCAATAGTGAGCTTCAGGATGCGGAGACTCGTTTGTCGGATTGGCAAGAGCGTGAATATGGTATAATGCAAGAACATCTGTTCTTGGATGAGGCGCAACGTGAACTCTTAAAGAACGCTTTGCGTCGGGTTCGTGCCGATATGGCTTCTCTACAAATAGATGCACAGGAACTGGAGCATGCAGCCGGTCGGAAAGGGTAATCGGGACAGTCGCGGACGGGTGGAACGTCTTTTTGTCCTTTGTCTGTCGCGATTGCATGATAAGGCGGGGCAGCTTTATGCCTCCGGATTGGCCCAAGGTATCATCAGACCGGAAGAAATGGAAGATGAAATCTTGCGCTATTTTACTAAGAAGAAGTCCGGTTTACAGGATTTCTATTCTTATTATGGAGAACAATGGGATTACTACTATCAGGTGTCTGAGGCTTCGGATGAAGATTTTCTGTTTCTGTTGCAACGTGCGCGGTCGGAGTTTGAACGTTTGTACGCTCCGACGGTACTGGACGTTGCTTATTATATCAAGCAGCTTGTACAGTTCCCTCGTTTCGATGAGCATTGGCAGACGCTTCGCATACATTTCATGCAGAAATGGAAATCTTTGTTGGAGCAACGGAAGTGGAACTTTCAAGAGAAGCATATTGAGCGGCTTTGCGAAGATTATTATCGGATGGCATCGTCCCATGCAAATATGTTGCAGAATGTAGGCGGAAAGGGGGACGGACTTTCTCCCCGCTTGGCTTGGCTCCAATTGACGCAATCTCCTGAGATGCGTACTAAAATAAAGAAGTTGGCTCCGGTAATTCGGAACAGTACGCTTATACAGGAACTTAATCGTGTGTTGGGACGTAAAAAAGCTGATGAAGAACGGCTTTATCGCGCTATGTGCGGACGAACTCCGGTAGCGTTATGGAGATCGGCTACACATTCGGATATTGTGGGCATCACAGAAGGAGATAATCTCAATGCTCTTTTGCCGACGGAATATTGCTATTTATTCGATCAAGACTTGGAAAATATCTTTTATCGACGTTATACTGAAAAGAAACTATCCGTTTTTGATTCTGTTTCTCGTCAGACGGAACGTGCAGAGGCCTCTTCTCATTTCGGACATGATTTGCAAAAGCACGTCCGATACGGTCCTTTTGTTGTTTGTGTGGATACGTCCGGTTCAATGGAAGGGGTACGCGAGACCTTGGCTAAAGCTATTGTACTCAGTTTGGCATTGATCTCAGATCGTTTACGTCGTCCTTGCAAAGTCATACTTTTCTCCGATCAAACTGAAATCATAGAGCTTCAGAATCTTTATACAGACTTACCTTTATTAGAGAACTTTCTCTGCAATGCTTTCCATGGTGGGTCGGACATGTCTTGTGCGATACAGGAATCTGTGAGAGTTCTGATGGGGGAGGACTTTCGTTATGCCGATTTGTTGTGGATCTCAGATTTCGATATGTCTCCTATCGCTCTGGTATGGAACCAATATGTTTGTGAGTTAAAACAAAGGGGAATGAATCTCTATGCTGTAGCTTTCGGTAGGAGAATGGAAAAATCTTATATGGATTTGGCTGATCGCATTTGGAAAGTAGGGGATAAATAGGACTTCCAAATGAGGTGAGAGTTCTGTATTTGTGTGCGATTCCCCGGAAAGAAAATTCGGCGTGATTCTCCGGAGTGTTGAATTTGTCTTTTTGAAATTGATTCTTGTGTTTCTATGCTATTTTTGTTTATTCTAATCCGATCTTTCTTGAATTAGTTGACATCCTGATTGGGATTCCTGCTTTTCCGTGCTTGAACTTGTGTATGGAATTTGAAGCGAAATAGAAGAAACGGAACCATTCAACGGCATTTTTCTCTTGTAGCAACTGGGATTTTGAGATAATAAGAGGTGAGATTGGAGATTATAAGAAAAGGCAATGAATTCCGTTATTACCTTACTTGAATGATTCTCCAGGGTTCTGAACCAAGTGTTATTTCTTCTTCAGTAGTCAGGACTTTCAGAAATTTTGGCTTTGCATCCGTTACGCTTTAGTCATTAAAACTGTCTGCGGCTGTCCAGTGTCTGTTTGCCAATATCTTGGGTTCAAATGTACACATTATTACATTGAGTAATGTAAACCACTGAAAATAAATATTCCAAGGTTATTGCAAGGTGCAAGCTATATATAGATATATATTTCATCTTGTACTAAAACTTTAGTTTCTTGCGAGAGATGCATTTCTTAATGAAGTGATTTAAACTTATGTAT
>JAJPYK010000190.1 GCA_021205005.1 Paraprevotella sp.
GTTCCCTGAAGTTCCTTATCTTTTCACTGTGTTTTTCATAGTATTAGATTTAAGGTTAACAAAGGTTTGGCTCAGCGGAGCCCTTTTTTTATGCCCTGCAGCGAGAAAAACCGTCTTGTGAGGTGAAAAAATAAAGGGAAAACGCCTTGTCTTGCTATTGTTTTGCGTATCTTTGCCCATATTATGAATAAAACATAAGCCTTAATGTATTTACATGAAGAATTAGAGCCCCTGACACGATCCGAATTGGACGCGTTGCAGAGCGAACGGCTGCGGCAGACCATCCGCCGTTGCATGAATTCACCTTTTTATCGGGAGCGGTTCGCCCGATGTCATTTATCGCCTTCCGACATCCGTTCGCCGAGAGATCTGTATAAGATCCCTTTCACTACGAAACAGGATTTACGCGACCATTATCCTTTCGGACTGGCTGCCGTGCCCATGAGCGAGGTGGTGCGCCTGCATTCTTCCAGCGGCACTACGGGGACACCTACGGTGATCCTGCATACGCAAAAGGATTTGGACGAATGGGCCGAGGCCGTGGCGCGTTGTCTTTATATGGTGGGTTTGCGACGGGGCGACGTGTTCCAAAATTCGTCGGGCTACGGGATGTTCACGGGCGGACTGGGATTTCAGTACGGGGCCGAACGTCTGGGTATGTTGACCGTGCCGGCTGCGGCGGGCAACACCAAGCGTCAGATCAAGTTCATCATGGATTTCGGGACGACGGCCTTGCATGCCATTCCCAGTTACGCCAGCCGCATCCATGAGGTGATGGAGAAAATGGGGATAGATCCGTTGCGCAACACGAAGTTGCGGACGCTCATCATCGGGGCGGAACCGCATTCGGAAGAGCAGCGTCGGCGGATTGAAGACATGTTGGGGGTGAAGGCTTACAATTCTTTCGGCATGTCGGAGATGTGCGGTCCCGGCGTGGCGTTCGAATGTATGGAACAGAACGGACTGCATATTTGGGAAGATTATTATATCGTGGAGATCATAGACCCCGTGACGTTGGAGCCTGTGCCCGATGGCGAGGTGGGAGAGTAGGTGCTCACCACTATCAATCGCGAGGCTATGCCTCTACTGCGTTACCGCACGCGCGACCTGACCCGTTTTCTGCCCGGCGAATGCCCCTGCGGGCGTCATCACCGGAGGTTGGACCGCATGAAAGGACGGAGCGATGACATGATGATCCTGAAGGGCGTCAATATCTTCCCCATCCAGATAGAGACCGTCTTGATGCAGTTCGAGGAGCTGGGGGACGGAGTATCTCATCACGCTGACCAACGAGGAGGCCAACGACTTGATGACGGTGGAGGTGGAGCTGAAAGAGTTCTGCGACGATTATCCCCGTTTGCAGGCGTTGACCAAGGAAATCACGAGGCGGCTCAAGGATGAGATCCTGCTGACGCCCGTGGTGAAGCTGGTGCCCAAGGGAGCGTTGCCTCAACAGGAAGGCAAGGCCGTCAGAGTGAAAGATTTACGAAAGACATTGATTTAAAAAGCAGGATAGTGATGACAGTACATCAGATTGCTATTTTCGTGGAGAACAAATCGGGCACGCTTTTGCAGGTCTTGGATTTGTTCAAGGAGTCGCGCATACAATTGATCGCGTCCACCATTTCCGATACGGTGGAGTACGGCATTTACCGTATCATCTGTTCCGAACCGATGCGGGCTTTCGAGGTGTTGAAATCGGCCGGAATCTCGGCCAGCGTGTCGGAAGTGTTTGCCTTGGTGTTGGACAATCGGCCCGGAAGGGCGGCCGACGCCCTCAGATGGATTACGGGTGAGGGGATCGGCATTTCTTATCTTTATTCGTTTCTGTTGGGCGGTAAGGGCATTTTGGTGTTCCGTACGGATGATGCCGGGCGGACGAAAGAGGTGATTCGCCTGCGCCGGCTCGGGGTGTTGGACGATGCGGGCCTATTGGCTCTCGCATGAACGGAAGCGGTGTCGGTGCTGTTCCCGAATTTCCGGTCTGTTCAAACGTCCCAGTAATTTCGGGCGATGCGTTGCATGCGTGCCCGGTTGGGGACGGTCTGCATGTCTTCGTCTACATAGCATAAGTCGGATAGCGCGTACAGGTCCTCGGCTTCGTCGGTCTGTCCCGACTCCGACAGGCGGAAGATGTGATTGCGTGCATCTACGATTTTGATACTTTCCCGATTGTAGATCGGGTCGGAGGTCCGTTGGATCTGTTCGGACACGAAACGGTAAAGGGCTTCTATGAAATCATCTGCTTCTGCTGACATGTCGGGGGAATGGGTGAGAGGGTGAATGTTTGTTTCTTCTCCACAGGACGTTACGGTCCGGACGGATTGCGGACAAAGTTAGGATAAAAACGAGAGTTCCTTTCCCGGCAGACTTCGATTTCACGACTTATTAAATTCTTTTATGTATCTTACGGATAGATTTAACAAGACGTGAATGAGACACGTGTAGTGTGGCTGTGGTTTTTGGTTAACTTTGTCGCGAAGAAAACAGTATAAGGAAGATGGAAAAGGAATGTTGGGTCCGTCCTACGGCTCCCTGTGAATATGAGGAAACGGAACGTGTGACGAGAGATGCGTTTTGGAATTATTATGCACCCGGATGTTATGAGCATTATTTGCTCCATCGGATGAGGAACTGTCCGGACTTGCTTCGGGAGCTGGATTTGGTGGCGGTGGCCGACGGAAAAGTAGCGGCCAACTCGGTGTGCATGAAAGCGCGTCTGCTGACAGACGAGGGGAGAGAGGTGTCCGACATACTGACCTTGGGACCGATTGCTGTCCGTCCGGAGTTTCAATGCCGGGGGATAGGCGGCCGGTTGATAGCGCATACGAAGCATGTGGCTCGTGATCTCGGTTACCGTGCCATCCTGTTGTGCGGCGATCCGGAGTATTATGTGCGTCAGGGTTTCGTGCCGGCCGAGACTTTCGGCATACGGAATGCGGAGAACTTTTTTATGGATGCTCTCCTGGCCTGCGAGTTGTTCGAAGGGGCTTTGTCCGGCATGGGAGGACGCTATTTTGAACATGAGATTTATCAAATAGATCCGGATGAGGCCGAAACTTTCGACCGGACGTTTCCCTATAAAGAAAAGCGGCGTCCTGATGTAAGAACGGTTCGCCTGGCTGGTGAACCGATGCAGGAAAGCCTGAATAAGAAACTCCGCAAGTTCCGGAAACGGGACTTGCGGAGTTTTCATGATGAGAGTAGATGCCCTTCGGTTATTTCACAGGCATCTTGTCTATACGTCTTTGATGACGGCCTCCTTCGAAATCGGTAGAGAAGAACTCGTCCATGATCTTGCGGGCCATTTCGGTGTCGATGAACCGACCCGGCATTACCAGCACGTTGGCATCGTTGTGCTGACGGCACAAATGGGCGATTTCCGGTATCCAGCTCAATCCGGCCCGTATGCCCTGATGTTTGTTCAGGGTCATGCAGATGCCTTCGCCACTGCCGCAGAGGCCAATGCCTGGATAGCATTCGCCTTGTTCTACGGCCAGCGCGAGCGGATGGGCATAGTCGGCATAGTCGCAACTGGCTTCGGAGTCTGTACCGAAATCCTTATAGGCGTAGCCCTTTTCCGTCAGATACTGTTTCACGAACTGTTTAAGTTCAAATCCGGCGTGGTCCGATGCCAGCCCTACGGTCTTGACCTTCATTATTAAAGCATGGCTTTTACTTGGTTATACACGTTCTGTGCCGTGAAGCCGAGTTTCTCGTCGAGTACCTTGTAGGGAGCGGAAAAACCGAAGCTTTCCAAACCGTACACTTTGCCGTGAGCGCCTACCAATCCTTGGAGATTGACGGGAAGTCCGGCGGTAAGGCCGAAGATCTTGGCGTCTGCGGGCAGGACTTTTTCCTGATAGCAGGGACACAGGCTGCGGAACAAGCCTTCGGACGGGCAGCTTACGATACGTACCTTCACGCCGTCGGCACGCAATAAGGCGGCACCGGCCACAAGTGTGGATACCTCGGAACCGGAAGCCACGAGAATGGCTTCCGGATTTTCGTCCGATCCGGCCACGATATAAGCTCCATTGGCGGCTTGACTGTAATCGTTGCCTGCGGGTAGCATTTCGATATTCTGTCGGGAGAGGATAAGGGCCGAAGGCGTATCCGTATTCTCCATGGCCAGTTTCCAGCAGACAGTGGTCTCTTCGGCATCAGCCGGACGGAGTACGAGCAGGGAGTTCTGTCCGTGATGGTTTTTGAGTTTTTCCATTAGGCGGATCTGGGCTTCTTGCTCCACAGGTTCGTGAGTCGGTCCGTCTTCACCTACGCGGAATGCGTCGTGTGTCCAGATGAACTTGACGGGTACTTGCATCAAAGCGGCCATTCGGACGGCCGGTTTCATATAGTCGGAGAAGACGAAGAACGTACCGCAGGCAGCAATGACGCCTCCGTGAAGCATCATGCCGATACAGCAGCAGGCCATGGTCAGTTCGGCTACGCCGGCCTGGAAGAATGCGCCGCTGAAATCGCCCGAAGTGAAAGCATGCGTTTTCTTGAGGAATCCGTCGGTCTTGTCCGAATTGGACAGGTCGGCCGAAGCACAGATCATGTTGGGCACCTGTTCTGCCAATGCACCCAATACGGTGGCGGAAGCGTTGCGGGTAGCATCGTTCGCCTTTTGTTGAATGCCGGCCCAATCCACTTTGGGAGCTACGCCGCTGAACCATTCGGTTTGTAGGGCCGCCTTTTCGGGGTTGGCTTCAGCCCAAGCCTTTTCTTCTGCATGACGGGCGGCTACGATATCTTTCAATTCTTCCGCACGCCGGGCATAGAGTGCCTTTACATCATCAAAGATGACGAACGGATTCTCAGGATCTGCACCCAGGTTCTTCATCGTGTTCTTGTAGGCATCTCCACCGAGAGGAGCGCCGTGGGTCTTGCAATTGTGTTCGTAAGATGAATTGTCATCCTTGCGTGCTCCCTTGCCCATAATACATTTTCCAATGATCAGTGTGGGGCGGTGAGTCTCAGCCTGGGCCGCTTTCAGTGCGTCTCGGATTTGGTCGCAATCGTTACCGTTGATTTCAATGACATTCCAGTTCCATGCCCGGAATTTCATGGCCGTATTTTCTGTCGTTACGTCCTTGGTTTCGGTAGACAACTGTATGTCGTTGGAGTCGTAGAACATCACAAGATTATTCAGTTCCAGGCAACCGGCAATACGTCCTGCTCCTTGTGAGATCTCTTCTTGTACACCGCCGTCGGAGATATAAGCGTAGATCGTTTCTTTTCCGAACGTAGGATTACCTGTCCGTGCAGCCAGGAACTTGGCTGCGATGGCTGCGCCTACGGCAAAAACATGTCCCTGACCCAACGGACCGGAAGTGTTCTCGATGCCTCTCATGACATCAACTTCAGGATGACCCGGAGTGGGAGATCCCCATTGACGCAACTGCTTCAATTCATCGAGAGTAAACTTGCCGATAAGGGCCAACTGCGAATAGAGCATGGGAGCCATGTGTCCCGGGTCGAGGAAAAAGCGGTCGCGTCCTTCCCATTTCGGATTGGCCGGATCGTATTGCAAGAACTCGGAATACAATACGTTGATGAAATCGGCACCGCCCATTGCCCCTCCCGGATGTCCGGATTTGGCTTTTTCGACCATGGAAGCAGCTAAAATACGGATGTTGTCGGCTGCATGGTTCATTACTTGTTTGCTGTTCATTGTTTATACATATTTAAATGCCGGTTCCGCTTCCGGAGTCCGGCCGTGGTTAGACTTTAGTACTTTTTGAGGAAAACCGGAGCTTTACAAGTGATAAAGCTCCTTTTCCGTAAACTTGCCAATCTTCATATAGGTGTCATAAAGCTTCTTGTAAGCTTCGTGATTGGCGGTATTGGGTTGGTATTCCTTCGAGAACCCGGAGTTCATCGCCGCTCTGGCATCTTCCACCTTTTCGTAAACGCCGGCTGCGGTGGCTGCGAACATGGCAGCTCCTAAGGCACATGCCTGATCGGTATTACATACTTTGATAGGCATGTTCAGCACGTCGCACATGGTTTGCATGACAAACGGGCTCTTCAGTGCGATACCTCCTATGCCGATTACCGATTCGATAGGACAGCCTTCGCTGATGAAGCGATCTACAATGGCTTTCGTGCCGAATGCGGTGGCTTCGACCAAAGCACGGAAAATCTGAGGAGCCGTAGTGCCGAGCGTGAATCCCGTGATAGTCCCTCTCAACAACTGGTTGGCATCCGGCGTGCGGCGGCCGTTCATCCAGTCGGTAGCGATCAGCGTACTTTCCTCCATCGGGATCTTTTCAGCTTCCTTGGTCAGAGAGATGATAATCTTGTCACAGGCTTCGTCGATGACTTTCTGCATTTCCTCTTCAGACAGTTTGCCTGAGAGCGACGTCATCGGAAGTATGTTTCTGAGCGGAAATTCCAAGAGACGACGGAACATGGCATAAATGTCGCCGAAACCGGATTGGCCGGCTTCCAGTCCCACCATGCCGGGAATTACGGAACCGTCCACTTGTCCGCATATGCCGTGGATGAGTTTCTTTCCCACTTCCTTATATGAAGAAACCATCACGTCGCAGGTGGACGTACCGATGACGCGGACAAGCGTGTGAGGAGTAATGGCTGCGCCCACGGCTCCCATGTGACAGTCGTAGGCTCCGCCGGCTACGACTACCTTTGTGCTCAGGCCCAATTTCTCGGCCCACTCGGGACATAGTGTACCCACCGGTTTGTCGGCCGTCTCTGTCTTCTCGAACAAACGGGCGCGGAACCCGGCTAATTTGGGGTCGAGTTTGACAAGGAATTCCTCGGGAGGCAGCCCGCCCCAGCTCTCGTGCCACATGGCTTTATGGCCTTCGGCACAACGGCTGCGCACGATGTCCTTGGCATGTTTCACACCCGTGAGTACGGCCGGCAGCCATTCGCAATATTCTACGATAGAGTAAGCCTTGGCCGCTACTTGTTCATCTTCGCGCAATACGTGGATGGCCTTGGCCCAGAACCATTCAGCCGAATAAATTCCTCCTTCGTATTGACTGTAATCTACGGCGTTGGCCTTGCATTTTTCATTGATCTCGGCTGCTTCTTTCACGGCCGTATGATCCTTCCACAGGATGAACATGGCATTGGGATTCTCGGCAAACTCTGGCAATAAAGCCAAGGGTGTACCGGTCTCGTCCGTAAAGCC
This sequence comes from Paraprevotella sp., assembly GCA_021205005.1. Taxonomy (GTDB): domain Bacteria; phylum Bacteroidota; class Bacteroidia; order Bacteroidales; family Bacteroidaceae; genus Paraprevotella. Next base: position 7,166 of record JAJPYK010000190.1, read on the forward strand.
CGGAGTGGATCCTGTCGTATCGAATGCAATTCCGACTACGTTCGGCGCTACCTCCGGAGCACATTTGCTCAGGGCTTCCGTGACTGTGCCTTCGAGCACTTCCAGATAATCTTTAGGATGCTGGCGCCATTTATTCTTTTGAGGGTCGCAATATAACCCTTTCATCCAGCGTGGATAGTATTTGACTGACGTCGCGATGATCTCTCCGCTAATGGCGTTGACCACTAATGCGCGTGCAGAGTCACTTCCGTAGTCCAAACCAATCACATATTTGTTTTCCATCTTGTCCCGATAATTAAATCATCCTCTCCCTTTCGGTGTATGGGCCGAAAAGGAAAGGATGAGCGTTGTTAAATTGAAATTAGCAAAGTGCTTTGTTTAGCATGTAGTATACTTCGTTCAGACGGAGCTCTTTCTTGAAGTTGCTGATCGTCGTATTCTTGTCGATATGCAGCATTTCTATGCCGGCGATTTCAGCGTAATCCTCCCAATATTCGGCTGTCAGATCGTAAGAGAAGCAGGAATGGTGCGTACCACCGGCCAAGATCCATGCGCCGGCGCCTATCTCGAAGTTCGGCATGGGCTTCCATAAGGCAGAAGCCACGGGCAACTTGGGCAGCGGTTTTGGTTCGATACATTCCACGTCGTTTACGATGAGGCGGAAGCGGTTGCCCAAGTCTATCACTGTGGCGGTGCAACCTTTGCCCACTTTTGACGTGAATACCAAACGAACCGTCTGGCTTTTACGAATGCCGATGCCGAGGAAGTGTACTTCCAAGCGAGGCTTTTTGGCCGCAATCAGCGGACATACTTCCAGCATGTGAGCCTGAAGAATGGAACTGTTCTCGCCGTCGAAATTCAGCGTGTAGTCTTCCAAGAAAGAACAACCCTTATTGAAACCTTGGTTCATCACCCAAACCGTACGGTAGAGAGCGGCCGATTTCCAGTCGCCTTCAGCACCGAAACCGTATCCTTCGGCCATCAGGCGTTGTGAAGCCAGGCCCGGAATCTGGTCGAATCCGTTACCGGTCTTTTCTACATCCACATCACCCAAGTCGTCAAAGTTGGTTGTGAAACCCTTGGCGCCTTTTGCCTTCAGAATTGCGCGCAAAGCCAGTTCCGCTTTAGCCGAGTTCCATACTTTTTTATAGGCTTCGGTCGATTTGTCTTCCAAAGCGGCGTCATGGTCGTATTCCTTGAAGTAGGTCTGTACCAATGCGTCTACGTCGGCGTCTTTTACCTGCTTGTGATATTCCATCAACTCGCTTACCGGGCAATAGTCTACGTGATAACCCATGCGTTGTTCTGCCTCCACCTTATCTCCGTCGGTTACGGCCACATTGTTCATCTGGTCGCCGAAACGGATGATCAGCATATTCTGGGCATCGGCCCATCCGGCGCAGACGCGCATCCATACGGCGATTTTATGCTGTGTGGCTTCATCCTGCCAATAGCCTACCACCACTTTGCGACGGATACGCATACGGGTGCAGATATGACCGAACTCACGGTCGCCGTGAGCCGACTGGTTCAGGTTCATGAAGTCCATGTCCATCGTGTCCCAAGGAATTTCTTTATTGAATTGCGTATGCAGGTGAAGCAACGGTTTTTTCAACTGTTGCAGGCCATGAATCCACATCTTGGCCGGAGAGAATGTGTGCATCCACGTGATGACACCGATACATTTCTCCTCTTTATTGGCTGCTTTGAATACGGCCTCTACCTCTTTAGAACTGTTGGCCGTACCTTTATATACCACTTTGACGGGTAATTTGCCTGAAGCGTTCAAGCCGTTCACCATCTGGTTGGAATGGCTGTCGACGGCTACTACTGCGTCACCTCCGTACAATAACTGTGCTCCTGTGACGAACCATACTTCATATTGATCAAATG
>JAJPYK010000078.1 GCA_021205005.1 Paraprevotella sp.
GTTTCGTTGGAACGGTTCAGTCGGGTGTTGAGGAGTTGCAGGTCGGCACTTCCGGCTTGATTGGTACGAATGTGATCGAGTACGGCAATGAAAGCGGCGTCCTGTTGTCTATATACCTTTTGCAGTTCGATAGAAACCAGTTTCATTTCCTGAAAGACTTTGGCCGAGAAAAAGTAAGGGGTAGGATAGTAACAGTTTAAAATATCCCGTTCATCCCCTTTGACTACCGGTTCCAATTGGAATAAGTCGCCTACAAGAAGTAATTGTTTTCCGCCGAATGGTTCTTTGAGATTACGTCCATAGACACGTAGAATGCGGTCGATGAAGTCGATGATGTCGGCTCTTACCATGGAGATTTCATCAATGATCACTAATTCTACCTCTCGTATGAGTTCCTGATGAGCAGAGTTTTATTTCAGGAATTCTCGTAGTCTATGGATACTTAACTTAGGGTCGTCCGGAACGAGAGGATGAAATGGGAGCTTGAAAAAACTGTGTAATGTGCTTCCTCCTACATTGATGGCAGCGATTCCTGTGGGAGCCAATACTACATATTTCTTGCGCGTATGTGTGCATATGTATTTTAGTAAAGTCGATTTACCCGTTCCGGCCTTTCCGGTAAGGAAGACCGAATTACGGGTAAATTGTATGAGCTTCAACGTTTCCTGGAATTCAGGATTACGGGTATCTATGTCAATGTGGTCTTTCAATTTCTTCACGGGATGAGGGCGGTGTGCCATTCGTTTCCGGTTGAGGATGCTTTCTCGCCTCATTGGACGTTTCTCCCGGTTCGTTTGTCTTTACCTCTTCATCAGGGGGCGTATCTTCAGGAATGTCTATGTCACCGGGGAGCACCACACCTAATGAATCGGATTCTTCCGCAACAGTATCAGGTTCTGCCTCCTGATAGTATCCGTTGCAGGTATAGCATGAAGGATCGATGTCTTCGTTTGGTTTCTTGGGAAACTTGACTCTGTATCGGGTAAAATGGTCGTCTAACAGGACTTTCTGAATGAAGTTTCCGAATATCGGTAAGGCTGTTCTGCTTCCTTGTCCTAAAGCCCCTGTACGGAAATGAATGCTTCTGTATTCACCGCCGACCCATCCTCCGGCTACTAATTTCGGCGTAACGCCTACGAACCATGCATCTGAGTGATTGTTAGACGTCCCTGTTTTGCCTCCGAATTCAGAATAGTTGAGTATGGGATGGATATAGCTCCATAAGGCGGCTGTAGTACCCCCTCTTTCGGTGAGCCCCCCGCGCAATAATTGTTGCATGAAAAAAGCTGAACGATAAGGAATAACCTGCTTTTCTTCCAGTTCGGCCGCATAAATGACATTTCCGTCTCTATCGAGGATTTTGGTGATCATGATGGGCATATTATACTTTCCATCGTCTATAGCTGTACAATAACCATTAACTAACTCCAGCAAGTTAACGTCCGATGACCCCAAGCTCAAAGATGGAGTCTCATGTAACGGGGATTCGATGCCCATTGCATGAGCTGTTTGTGCTACATTGTGTATACCCAACTCATAACCAAGCTTGACGGCAATGCTGTTGATACTTTGGGCAAATGCCGATTTCAGCGGTATGGAGGCTCCGGAGAATCTGCCGTTTGCATTATGCGGTGTCCACATTGTCGGTTCTCCGTTGACGGTATCGGGATATTGTTGCCATTCGTCTACTCTTGTGTCACATGGTGTCAACCCTTGGTTCATGGCTTCCGTATAGACAAAGAGTTTGAATGTCGATCCCGGCTGACGCATGGCTGTGACTTTATCATATTTCCATGATCCGAAGTCTATATCGCCTACCCATGCTTTGACTTGTCGGGTATCCGGTTCCATAGCCACGAAACCGCAGTGCATGAACTTCACCATGTAACGGATGGAGTCCATGGTACTCATTTCTTCTTCTTTCATGCCGTCGTAGCTGAATAGCTTTACTTTATGGGGCCGGTTCTGATAATATGCGATAGAGTCCGGTTGGTTGGGGAAACGGGCTTCAAGATATTTGTAATCAGGTGTTTTCTTTGCCAGATCTTCAATAAAGTTGGGAATTTCTTCATGTTGTTCGTTTTGCCAGGGATTGGTTTTTCCCCAATGTTGATTGAAACGTTGCTGAAGAACTTTCATTTGTTGTACTGCTGCTTCTTCCGCATATTTTTGCATGCGGGTATCTAATGTGGTATAAATCTTTAGGCCGTCAGCATATAAATCAAGCGGGTTTTCTGAGTCCGCGCCGGCGATCAGACCTTTTTTGCAGAGCATATCAATGTAGGCAGGCAACACTTCGCGGAAATAAGGAGCAATGCCATCGTAACTGCTTTCTTCACGGCGGGGACTGACGATCATGGGTAATGCCTTGAGGGAATCGAGTTGAGCTGTTGAAGCCCTACGTCCGTTAATCATCAGATGACCGTGGGTATATAAGTTTGTCAACACCACGTTTCGGCGTTTCGTGCTGTTTCGAGGATTCAGTTTCGGATTGTAGCTTGAAGTAGCTTTCAATAATCCGACGAGAGTAGCAGCCTGTTCGTAGGTTAGTTTGTCCGGCGTAGTATTAAAATAGGTACGGCAAGCTGTTTTGATTCCGAAGGAATTGCTGCCGAAGTCTACTGTATTGAGGTACATAGTCAGTATCTCTTCTTTGCTGAAGAGCATTTCCAATTTTATGGCAACGATCCATTCTTTCGCTTTCATGATCAGAATCTTCACCCCTGGGATTTTACCCAGCAGTCCGGCTGAATATTGCGTGCGTACCCGGAACAAGTTTTTAGCTAACTGTTGGGTGATGGTGCTGGCCCCTCGGGCATGTCCTCCTGCAATATCTTTTGCTGCTGCAAACAGTCCTTGAAAGTCAATTCCGTGATGATGATAGAAGCGTTCGTCTTCTGTATCGATCAGAGTGTGAATGACAATCGGGGAAATATCCTTGTATTTGACCGGAGTGCGGTTTTCATTGAAGAAGCGTCCGATAAGTATATTATCAGCACTATAAATTTCCGAGGCCTCGCTGGTCACCGGGTTTTCAATTTCCTTGAATCCTGGGGATTTCCCGAATAGATAGAGGAAATTAATGTCGACGGCGATGAGGAGCAAAATGAAAGCTACGACACACGTGACTATCCATACAATTGTCCTTTTATACAATGGACCCCGGTATAGATCGGTAAACTTTATTTTGGCCTTTTTCAACCAAGCGCCAATCTTTTCAAGGATCTGCTTCATTTTTTCTGGTGACTTTTTCAGGTTGAATGAGATTTATAGGAGCAAATATACGGAAAGTTTATCGCATAAGTTCCTTTTCTATCCATTTTTTTATTTCATCTGTTTCATCCGGATGGAACCAGCGGATGCTATTGTCCTTACGGAACCAAGTCATTTGCTTACGGGAATAGATACGTGTATTTTGTTTGATTTTCTCAATGGCTGTTTCCAAATCCCCAATGCCATCTATATAGTTGAATATTTCTTTGTACCCTACCGTGTTGAGAGCATTCGTATGGCGATAGGGATATACGCGTCGAGCTTCTTCGATCAATCCTTGTTCAATCATATCCTCTACACGTTGATTGATTCTGGCATAAAGTTCTTCTCGTTCGCGTTGCAAGCCGATTTTGAGGATGTCGAAAGGGCGTGACTTGATCTGGCTGGTTCTAAAAAAAGAGTAAGGCTTCCCCGTCATATAACAAATTTCTAATGCGTGGATAACACGTTTTGGGTTTTTTAGGTCAACCGTGGCATAATATGCTGGATCGAGTAACTTCAGTTCTTTGCAAAGATGGTCCAATCCGACTTCTTCATACCGTTCTAACATCATGCGTCGGGTTTCTTCGTCTACGGTCGGGATGTCATCGATACCTTTGCAAACGGCATCTATATACATCATACTTCCACCCGTCATCAAAGCATATGGTTGTTGCGTATAAAGCTTGTCCAAGAAAGCTAATACGTCCGTTTCGTATTGTGCTGCACTGTAATAGTCCGTCAGACCGAGGATGCCCACAAAATGATGTTCGACACGTTGACATTGTGCAGGAGTAGGAGCTGCTGTTCCAATGAGTAAGTCCCGGTAGATCTGGCGTGAATCTGCATTGACGATCGGAGTATGAAGAAACTCAGCCAAAGAGAGGCTGAGTTCCGTTTTTCCTACTCCAGTAGGACCTATTAATACAATGAGTTTGGGCCTCATGAATCATGAATAAGGATTACCGTCGCTGATCTCGAATCCTTCCGGATCGAATTCTTCATTATCGAAACTTTCGCTACCGTAGAAATCTTCATTCAAGTCTTCCGTCGGTTTGGTGTTTTCTTTATTTTTATTCAGAAACTCTTCTACGTCAAGTGTTTGCTGCGGAGCTTCTCCATGACTACGGCTGCATACCGGTTGTGCTTGTACTTTTCCGAAACTGATTTCTGTGAGTTCAATGAAAAACATGCGATTATCCAACGGATCGAAAACATAGACCAATCTTTGCTTTTCATCCTCCAAAAGTTCACTAAGACGTGTCTTTTTCATCAAATACAGATCCTCATCCGCCGGACTTGTACCCATGTCTTCCAACAGGATCTCCTGCGTTTGTTCCCACTCTTCATTACAGATGAAGAAACTCGTAATTTGATTGTCTTCATAATGACATGAGGACAGGATGGCTTTGTGGAAATCGTAAAAGGTGGCTTCTGCGTCTATTTTAATTTCTCTCACGAAGTCTTCTACCTCGTTTGAAATAAGGGTGAAGCGATAAATCATGATATTTTTGACTGTGTGATTAATGAACGAACCCTCTTGGAGAGTTTTCTATGAATTCAATAATGTAGTCTATTTCCGGACTGGGTGCTACTTCTTCGCGTACTTTTTGCAACGCTTCGTTCAAATTCATATTGCTTTGATAGATGATACGGTAAGCGTTATGAATGTTCTCTATCAGTTCATTGCTGAATCCTCGGCGGCGTAGGCCTACAAGATTCAGACCGCAATAGGCTGCCGGCTCGCGGGCACAGATGGTATAAGGAGGAACATTCTGGCTGAATCGTGTTCCGCCTCCCACCATGGTATATCCTCCTCCCCGGCAGAACTGGTGCATGAGTACGTTGGCACTGATAATGGCGTGATCGTCTATGACAATTTCGCCGGCAAACTTGGTCCCGTTACCCACGATGCAATCATTGCCGATTGTGGCGTCATGCGCCACATGTACGCTTTCCATCAGCAGGTTTCCACTGCCCACACATGTTTTACCTTTTGCCGCTGTTCCTCTGTTAACGGTTACGTTTTCGCGGATCTTGTTGTTGTCGCCGATGATAGCAAGTGTATCTTCTCCCTTGAATTTCAGATCTTGGGGACTGGCACTTATAACAGCGCCGGGAAAGATGACGTTGCCATTGCCGATACGTGCACCGTACAATACAGTCACGCTGTTCATCAGTACGTTGTTATCGCCGATCTTCACATTCTTGTCGATGAAACAAAACGGACCGATTTCACAGTTTTCTCCGATTTCGGCTTTTGGATCAATAAAAGCCAACGGGCTTATCTTGCTCATATATTTCTTACTTATTTTTTATGATTTGTGCTGTAAAGGTCGCTTCGGTCACTACACTTTCTCCCACAAACACGTAACCCCGCATAGAAGATATGCCGTGACGCACCGGAGCCAGAAGTTCAACTTTAAAAAGCAACGTGTCTCCAGGAACTACCTTTTGGCGGAATTTTACTTGATCGATGCGCAGGAAATAAGTACTCCATCTTTCGGGTTCGTCTACCGAATTCAATACGAGTAATCCTCCGGCCTGTGCCATGGCTTCGATTTGCAATACGCCGGGCATAATCGGTTCTTGAGGGAAATGGCCCGTGAAGAATGGTTCATCACTCGTTACATTCTTGACAGCAACGATAGTGGACGGTCCCAACTCGATTACTTTATCTACCAATTGCATGGGATAACGGTGGGGTAGCAATTCGCGGATACGATTGACGTCCATCACCGGAGCTTCATTGCAGTCATATCCCGGAGCTTGTATTTCATGAGCCCGAATTTCCTTACGGATTAGTCGGGCGAACTTGTTATTAATGGTATGTCCCGGACGTGTAGCGATGATACGCCCCTTGATCGGTTTTCCTATCAAGGCCATATCGCCGATGATATCCAGTAATTTATGGCGTGCCGGTTCGTTTTCCCATACCAAAGGTTTGTGATTGAGGTATCCTTTTTCTGTCGCATCATGATGAGGTACTCCGATGCTGTCGGCCAGCTTATCCAGCCTCTCTTGCGACATTTCGTTTTCGTAGATGACGATGGCATTGTCCAAATCACCGCCTTTAATAAGTCCGGCTGCCATGAGTTGCTCAACCTCGCGTACAAAGACGAACGTACGGCTTGGAGCGATTTCCTGTTCAAAAAGCTCCATGTTGTCCAATGTCGCGAATTGGCTGGATAGGACTTTGGATTGAAATGCGATCATAGCCGTGATGCTGAATTGTTCGTCCGGAAGAATGGTGATACACGAACCGGTCTCTTCATCTTTTACTTCCAGTTTCTTTCGGATGATATAGTAGTCTTTAACGGCATTCTGCTCGGCAATGCCTACGCGCCTGATGTTTTCTACATAGATTTCCGCGCTGCCGTCTAAGATAGGGACTTCGGGACCGTTTACCTGCAACAAGCAATTGTCCACTCCCATTGCGTATAAAGCAGCCAAAGCATGTTCCACTGTACTGCAACGTACTTCCCCTCGCCCTAAAACAGAACCTCGTGTGGTTTCTACCACGTTTTCTGCCACGGCGTCAATTGTAGAATATCCGTCCAAATCGATGCGTTGTATTTTATATCCGTGGTTTTCGGGAGCCGGATTGAAAGTGACCTTCAGGTTCAGACCTGTGTGCAAACCCTTGCCGCACAAAGAGAAGCTTCCTTGCAATGTCTTTTGTTTCAGCATAACTCTTTATTTCTTCTTATTCAGTATTTCTTTTAATTCTTCTATTTCCTTTTTCATGCGGTTCACGTCTGAGTACATTTCAGGAAGGTTCTTATAGACCACACTGGAACGGGCAAAGTTTTTAGCCTCTATGGCGGGGGAACCCTGTACGGTAATATGTCCTTTACGCAGGCTTCCGGCTATGCCGGCTTGTGCACCGGACATCACACGGTCGCCGATGACAGCATGGCCGGCGATGCCTACCTGGCCGCCGAACATGCACCATTGCCCGATCTTCGTAGAACCGGCTACGCCCACTTGTGCCGACATCACCGTGTTTTCTCCTACTTCCACGTTGTGTGCGATTTGCACCAAGTTGTCCAATTTGACCCCTTGCCGCACGTAGGTTGAGCCCATCGTAGAACGGTCTACGCATGTATTGGCACCGATTTCTACGTTGTCTTCAATGGTGACGATGCCGATTTGCGGGATTTTGTCGTATCCGTTTTCGGAAGGTGCAAAGCCGAAGCCATCGGCACCAATGACACATCCCGAATGCAGGATGACATGATTTCCTATCTTACAGTCGTGATATACCGATACGTTAGAGTAGAGGGTACAGTTTTCGCCCACCGAGGCATTGTCGTATACCGAGGTATGAGGATAGACTTGAGTCCCTTTTCCGATATGTACGTTTTCACCGATATAGGCGAAAGCCGCAATGTAACAATCTTCCTCGATTTGCGCTGTCGGTGCGATGTAGGCTAAGGTATCGATACCTTTCTTCTTGGGTTTACTCGCTTCGTAAAGCGTCAGGAGTTTGGCTACGGCTTCATAAGCGTTCTCTACTCGAATCAGTGTGGCACGGGTCTCTTTTCCCAGTTTCAACGTGCGGTCTATCAGGACGATGCTGGATTGCGTGTCATAAAGATAATGCGTATATTTAGGATTGGAAAGGAAAGAGATGGCGCCCGGTTTACCTTCCTCGATTTTGGCAAACGTATATACCGTAGCGTTCTCGTCCCCTTCGACTGTTCCTTGTATGAATTCAGCTATTTGCTTAGCGGTAAAATCCATGATTGCTTTTTATTGTCATTACTAATTTTGCAAATTTCGCAAAAAAAAATGAATTACGCCCTATTTTGAGATATAAAATGTGCGGTAATCCCCTTGGGAGCCCCATTCCTTTCGTCTTCGTTGCCGCACTTCGATGAATTCTTTATGAAATTCGGGTTATATTTTTTCAACAGGACGGCCATTTGTTTTTGAACTTCTTGCGCTTTCTTGCCGGCCGTAGTTGCGAACTGTTCGGTAGAATCGGCATAAATGATAGCGCGGCTGCTGTTGACAATCAGACCGCATGTACGGTTCATTCCGTAACGGCAGACTTCTTCCAGAGACCCTCCTTGTGCACCGATGCCAGGTACGAGTAAGAAATGTTCGGGTACTATTTTTCGTATATCCTCGAACATCCGTCCTTGTGTAGCTCCCACCACATACATCATGTTCTCGTCGTTGCTCCACTCCAAACTCTTCTTCAATACTTTCTCAAATAGACGTTCTCCTTGCCCGTCGGTTGTCATTTGGAAATCTAGTGAGCCCTTGTTGCTGGTCAGTGCCAACAGAATCACCCATTTGCCTTCATAACCTAAGAACGGCGTTACGCTGTCTTCGCCCATATAAGGGGCTACAGTCAGGGCATCGCGCTGCATTTCCTCAAAAAACGTACGGGCGTACATGGCCGATGTATTGCCGATATCGCCGCGTTTGGCATCTGCAATAATGAACTGGTCGGGATAGTTTTCATTCAAGTAACGGATCGTTTTTTCAAAAGCCAGCCAGCCGGCCACGCCCTTGCTTTCGTAAAAAGCCAAATTGGGTTTGTAGGCGATGCAATAGGGGGCGGTGGCACCGATAATGGCCTGATTGAAGGCAAATATCGGATCTTCTTCTTTCAGCAGATGGGGGGGGATTTTTTTGATGTCCGTGTCCAAGCCTACGCAGAGGAAAGAATCTTTCCTGTTGATTTTTTCAAAAAGTTTTTGTTTGTTCATTTTGTGTGTATTTTAATCTGTTTCTTTTTTAATGAAGTAATA
>JAJPYK010000109.1:0-696 GCA_021205005.1 Paraprevotella sp.
ATGTCTGGGCTTTGCGCATAAAAAAGGTTGTGCCAACGTTTTGACACAACCTCCTATTTTTGTTACCTCATAGCTGTGAGGAATACTCTGTCTATTTCCCTTTTTACCATTAGGCGCAAATTCGTGCATGGTTGTTTTTACACGATAAGTCGTCCCGCCGATATTCACAGCTCCGTACATACGGTGCACAAGCAATTCATCATTTCCAACTCCGTTTTCCGCACTCCTCACGCCGTCACTGCCTTTTTTGTAGTCGGGATGCACTTCGGCGTCCACACTGGCGTTGATGACTTCGGGTAGTTTCGTCAGCACAGACAAGTGTACTCCCAAGTTTTCGCTCTTACCTATGGCGCTTTTGGACAGGTACTTGTCGATAGCGGATTTCGAGATGGAATATCTGTCTCCGTTGTCCATCTCATGTTCTCCCACCACATGGTCTTTCGCCCAGTCCTTGGCCTGACGTATGGGCTCCTTACCCGTGAACGGATGACGCGGCACGGAGACGACCTTTACCGTCCCCTCGGAGAGACCCGGCATAACGAGCCCTTTCTCTTCAACGGCACGGCGTTGACGCTCCTCAAACTCCTCACGCGAGGACGCGAAGCCTCCGTCTTCCCGATACCGCACATCCGACTTCCTCGCATCGAACCTCTGAGACAGCGGTATTACGTTGCCGTTGTCATCCCTCGTTATAAG
>JAJPYK010000109.1:706-8832 GCA_021205005.1 Paraprevotella sp.
CGGTTGTTCCTCGTGTTGCGGTAGGCGTATCTCTTGCCGTCGTCAAAGCCCCACTCGTTGATGTCGTTGCCGTCCCACCACAGTTCATCGGCGGGTACTTCTTGCTCCATTATCCTGTATTTCCCTTCAAGGCGGCTGTTGCCGTGCATCTCAGCGTATTTCCTGCTCGGGGTCACCCAGTCGCCGTTCCGCAGCTTCCCTTCTTTCACGGAGGTCGGGACGGCTCGGTAAACCTTGATCATCGGATTCTTCCCTTCACGTACCTCTGCCATGGCCTTGTTTATGGCTTCCGCGCTCTCGCGCCCGTGGGGAGTGTCATTGCCGTATGCACGCAGGTTGGTGAAATAGTTGTCAGGTTGCAGTGTGTATCCTTCAGCCATGTCCGTAACATTCACGTCGGGGCTGTTCTCTTCTACATCTGCCCGTCTTTCAGCATCGCTTTCATAACCCGGATTAGACGGTGCAGACCACGCGCCAACGCCCTGATACGTGCTTTCGGCATCGCCGTATCCGTTGCGCCGTGCAGCCTCGTTCACCAAGTCGCGCATACGGCTCCCGTCACCTGCTTCCACAGCCTTTGCGTACGCCGCGTCAAGCTCACCGTCCGTCATGGACTCAAATTCCTGAAGGCGTTTCCGTTCCGCTTCGGCGTCCGCCTCGGCACGCCGTCGGGCGGCTGCCATTAGCCCACGTTCGCGTTCGGCTTCCTTCATTGACCGTTCTTTCAGCTCATCCACACTGCCAAACCGCTCGTACAGCTCTTTCTTTACAGGGGAGAATCTCTTCGTAAATTCGCCAAGGCTCTTGCCTCTGTTCGCCAACCTGACACTGCGGCGTATGGCCATGAAGGCGAATGTCGCTCCGCCGAGGCTTCCGCGACGCATGCTGTCGGCATACTTCCGTACATCCTCCTCTTTCAGGCCGTGTTCTGAAGCAAATGAGGAAACACCATCGTCTTCACGATAACGTATGTCGTCGTCCGTCTTCGAGAAATTCCCGGAATTTCCTGTTGCCGACTTCACCTGATTGGGTTCAAAGGCTACAACCATGGTGTCTTTCCCGTCCGCTATTACAACGCCGTCGTTGTCCTCTGATTCCTCCAGCATCAAGGATTGGTAATTATCCCAAAACTCGATGACATCATTGTCATTAAAGACAGAGCTTCCAAGACCGTACTTTCTGCACCACTTGCTGTCAACCACAAGAGGGTTGTGCAAAGAGACAAAAGCATCTATTACGCTTCCTTGTTTGCTGCTGTCAAACTCGGATAACGAATAGTCGTGAGCCACGTTCTTGTTGCTTATGAAGAAAAAGCCTTTATCGTCATAAGAGTTGCGGCTGCCAATCATGTCTTTTTTGAATCTTGTGAGGTCTTTGGCAAGCGTGCCGTGATAAACCACCATCGGTTCGCCATTTTCATCCACGACTTTTGATGAATTTGATTGCAGAATTGAAAACAAAACCTTATCTTTGCCACTAGAAATATCGGTAGTAGGCTTTGTGCCGGGCGTTGTGCCAAAACCGACATCATTGACTGCTTGGCTTTTCAATAAGTCAAGCAGTTTTCCTTTTTCTATACGGGTGAGTTTATGGTCATAATAACGGTTCCCATTCTTGTCCTCGGCGACAGTGAAACGGACCGTGTAATCAGTGCCGTTGATTTTCAAGCCGCAGGCATAATACTGGTATTCTTTGACATTCGGGTTCTTTTCGGGGGCTGTGTTCTCGCGGGATGTTATATATATGCCATTTTCTATAAGCTGGGGAATGGCTGCCACGCTTTGCAGGTGCTCCACATCTTTGTAGTCATGCTGAAGCACTTCATTGACACCTCCGTTCCTCCTGCCTCTTTGCAGCTGAATTTCATGCCCTGTGTCTTTGTTCACGTAAGAGCCTTGCAGTTTTGTTCCATACTCCAAGGCGTTCTTTTTGTATTGCTTCAAGTCATCGCTCGGCTCGATTTCATCGCCGGTAATCTTCACGGCCTTGCTCTTCCTCTGTTTCTCTATACGTACCGTCTTCTCCCAGTCGCCGAACCATTTTTTGAATGCCTGCGTACGTACTTGGACCCACTGCTTCTCCGTCAGTCTCGTTTTCTTGCCGTTCGGGGCTTTCATGTAAGTGCCGTCTCTTTTGGCATTGTCGATTATTCCCTGCTCCTCTTCCGTGTAAGCATCGTCTCCCTCACGGTAGAGCACATCCTCCTCTCCCGTATAGCGTTCTACTGTGTCCGACAATTCCTTAAAAGCCTTGGTCCGGTCAGTTGTCAACGGCTGCATCTCCTCTTGCTGTGTCGCCAACAGTTCTTTATAACGCGGGTCGCTTTTTGCTTTATTTCTCAAGTCTCTGTTTCCGGCAGTCACCACTCCAGAACCGGGATAATTCTCGTCAAGCCAGTTCAAGGCTTCGTCTTCATGCTTTTGCGCCATTACAGAACAAGCGTCCTCGGCTTTCTGGAAAGTCCTCTCTTTCTGTGCTATTTCTTTAATCTGCTCATCTGTTAAGCTTGCGATGTTAGCTTTGGGCGCAAGATAGTGCAAAACCTCTTTCACCGCTTTACGATCTTCTTCTGACAGCTTTTCAGATGATTTTCCGCTTCCCGTTTGGGAGCTGTTATCTTTTTCACTATCTTTGCTGACAGAAGACATGCCGTGCGTAGGGTCGGAAAGGGCACCGACCTCTTCCGTATTTTCGGAAGGCAGTATGAGGAGTTGCCCGTCCTCACGCTCAGCCTGTCTTTTTATTTTCTCAAGTCCACGCTTATCTACATAGTGCCAGTGAACAATCTCCACATTATCTTTATTACGGTTTGTTTCTAACAAGACAAGCTTATTATCTCCATACTCTTTATCCGATACATTGATGAGTACCCAATTATGAGGACGTTTCGATTTTTGGTTTTGTCCGTAAAGTGATGGATTATACAATGCGGCTTTAATAATATCACGTCCTTGTTGCGGTAACAAGTCATTATGCCGTTCAGCGTTACGCTCAAAAATATTCTTCTTTATCACCACGGGTTTCCCTTCCGCGCCAATAGCATTATCCACATTATCCGGAATCTTGGGCAGTTCCACGTTGCGTGTAGGATCGGTGAAATCCTTGTCCGTTATCTCGTCAATGCTGTTTACGCGCTCCACGATAAGCCGGCCTTCCGTATCAACGGGATTACCTTGGTTGTCCACTCTCTGCTCTGTGTCCGCTTTCACGCTCCTGTACTCGGCGAAGGGCTTGGTCTTCCTGCGGCTGCTGTCTATCCATTTCTTGAATTTTTCCTTGGAGACTTCCGTGATCGCTCCCAACCCCTTCCATCCGGTGGAATAGTTGGATAGATAGGCTGCCCTTGCTGACTTTTCGTCCGGGAAACCGTACATCACTTTGTGCTCGTCAAATTCTCCGGTTTCCGGGTTCACCCGGTCTACTACATACACGTTGCCTTCATCGGGTTTGTCGGACAGGAATACGTCGATGTGATCGCCGTCTACACCTTCCGTGCCACGTAGGTAACCGTAGGTGTTGTGCATCTTGGTTTCCCACTTCTTGCCGTTGCCGTCCACTCCGCTGCGCACCGATCCTTTCGGGTTCTCTATGGTGATGTCGTAGCCGTCAAGTTTTATGTGTCCTTTCTTGTAGTTTCCGGCTTCCTTTTGTGCTTCTGTGGGGTTCCGGTCCACTTTCTGCTCTTCATCATGCCGTTTCTGCGCATCCACTATACGGCTTGCGTAATCGAACAGGTCTTCGCCTTCTTTCCGCTCCGGTGCCACAAATTTCTCCGCTTTTTCTTGCCGGTTATCAGGGTGTTTCGTATCTTTGCTGACAGAAGCAGTGCTTTGAGGAGTTATTCCCGAGCCCTTTGCCGCATCCTCGGCTTTATTCGGGTGCGCATAGTCCAAACCTTGCTTCTCAGCCGAAGAAGCAGCCGCATCTTTCGGAGTGCGCCAAATGACACTTCCTTCCGACATTAGCCGCAATACTCTGTTGCGGCTTTTTTCTTGATTTGACACGACAACTTCTTTTCCGTCCTGACTTACCGTTATTGAGGTAAAATAGTAATAACGTAAGCCGTCTTTATTAACAAAAAACTTTACAAAGACATGCGAGGTCTCTCGTTCTGATGTTCTGCTGTCTTTGGCTTCACGTCTGTCCTCAATAATTATGTCCGGTTTCTCAAGTGTAGGCTTAATCATTCCAAGTTTACCGCTACGTCCTTTGCGCATCATTTTAGCAAATTGGTTTTTGCCCATCTTTACCCTACCAAGTGGAGTGTCAACAGTGCCGTCTTCACCAAAGAGCTTATTCCAATTATCTGTCGTCAATTCTATTTCAGGAGCCGCTTCGGCATGCTCTTCCATGTCTGCAATAATGCTGGCGGCCTCTTCTTTTGTCAGCTGTTCTTTGGCGGATTTTTCTTTCCCCTCTTCTTTTTGATTGTCTCCGCCATCTCGTTCACGTCTGCTATTGCCAATGTCATTTACAGTTCTATCCGCACCGCCGGTTGACGACTTTCCACTCTCAGTTCGTTCTCCGTCTGTAACATGCTCATTGCTTCCAGGACGTTGGCTTTCGATACGTTCCTGTTCTCCCCGCTCGGCTTCGGCCTGACGGCGTGACTGGGCTTCCGCTTCTCTGCGTTCCGGCGTTTCGGCTATGGCTTTCCAATGGTCGCGTTCGGCCTGTGCCTGTGCAACGGCTTCTTTCCGTTCGCGTTCGGCCTGAAGCTTTTCCGCTACATTTCCGCCGGACCTTAACGGGGCTTTTTCCGCTTTCTTCAATGCGGCTTCCTTATCCTTGACCATGCTGTCGGCTACGGACCGGGCCATCTCTTCGTCTCCTCCGGCCTGTTCCACGATAGCATCCCATGCGACTCCGGGGTCGGCCTGCTCGTACAGGAGATTCCCTTGTTCGTCTTTAGGGATGAGGTCTACGGCTGTCGGTGTCTCTTGATCTTCCTGAACTTGCGGCATAGCGGCATTCTCCGGAATATTTTCCTGTTGAATGTTTCCATTTTCCGGAATATTTTCCTGTGGTATGTTGCCATCTCCCGTTTTTTCTTCAGCTTCCTGACTTTGTTCCCACATACGGTTAAACTCCTCGACGGGCAAGGCATTGCTGCGATAGGGACGACCTGCATCCCTTTCCTCCGGCGTACGGAAATAGTCTATCCAAACGCTGTCGTCCACATTATTCACCGGCATTTTCACGATCCGACCATAAACCGTTTTTCCGTTTTCATCCTTGAAATCTACGTCATCGTTCAAATTATACTGTGACGGTTGTGCGGGGGTGTCCTCATCTTGCGAGGTATCCTCTTTTTGCTGCGGCATGGCGACGCGCATAAGTCCGGCCGCATCGGACATTTTCTGTATCTGCTCCTTGGGCATCACCGCCTGCGTGCCGTCGGCATTGCGGACCACAACGTTGTCGGGCACGACATTGCCCTGCCGGTCCGTGGCCGGGCCTATCACGGAGAGGTCCGTCACTCCATTTCCGGCGCTTACCGTATAGGTGTCTCCTGAATTGAAAGGCAGTACGCCTCCTATTCTGTCTTCGGCAGACTGCGCATAAGTCTGCTGTATGGCTTCACGTGCCTGCGCTTTCTCCTCCTCCGCATTCAGGGCGGATCCGAGGGATTTGATGGCCGATGGATCGGTATGGTCCAACTCTCCGGTTTCCGCATCCCGTATGATGATGAACTGGTCCGAAGTCCGGTTGTCGATATTGCCGTCTGCATCGAGGGCTACATGTCCGCTTATGATCTAGACCGGTTTTTCATCTACCGTCAAAGTGGCAGGCTGTATCATGCCCGTATCCTTATTGATCCGGCTGTCGACCAGGGCATCGCTCTGTGCCGTGCGGCTGTCTATGTCGTCACGTACCCGTTGCAACATGCCCTCGTACGCTTGTTTGGCATTGAGGTAGTCCATGATGGCCGAACTGCGTTCCACACCCTGTTTCGTACCGCTTTCCGCAGCATTACGCGCCTCATTCAACCCATCCACGGATCCTTTCTCGAGTGTACTTTCATTTGCCCCGGCCACTTCCATCATCCGTTTGCGTTGCAGGTCATATCGGTTTTTTATATCTTGCAGATCCTTATCGTCTTGCGCGTTGTATCCCTCTGTGTAGCTCTTGTTGACTGAGGCATCGGCTTCCGTCTGTTCGGGTGCGTTGGTGATTTGGGCTATATTATACCCCCTCATCTTAGTCAGGTTGCGGTCGTAACTCAAGACGGCCGTCTTGTCATCCTGGTTGAGGTCGGGGGCATTATACACCAGCATGACCTCCTCGGCCAGCTTTTCGTCCGGGGTCTGGTCGATCCTGTCACGTATTTCAGACCATTTGTCTTTCCCTATCTTGTCAGCGGCCAGGGCGTCCGAAACGTCCGTACTATGTTTGTATCGGTAGTATTGGGCGGTGTGCACGCCTTGTATCGTTACGGGTACAGATCCCAGCAATGCACTCATGGCTGCCGTGCCGAGCCATATATCAATATGGGTTTTCGGGTCTTTCATCTGATTCCAGGCATCTCCGGCGTGTCCCGTCAGGGCATCGAAAAACATACCCTCATATTCCTCGAGGGCTTCGCCGGGCATTCCGTTGAACCCTCCCGCCTGTAATATTCTGTTATATTGTTTGTACCACTGTTTGTTTCCGATTTGGGTTAATGCCCCCGATATTTTGCTCAGCCCCAATTTATCCAGCCCTTTAGAGACAAGTTTGCCAGCTCCGGGTATGAACTCGCCGAACATCTCGGAACCGTTTTCCCGAATCTGATTGCGTTCGGCATCTGCCAATGCTCCTATCAGCCCCATGCCGCCCTCATTGTGCAGTTGTTCCTCCTTATCTTTCACGGTTGTGCCGGCCAAATTCGTCCCTACGGCAGCCATCGTATGTCCAAGTCCGGTTGTATTGCTGATTAACGCACCTGCGGCGTGTGCTTCCCAAAGCACGCCTGTGCCTTTCAACACTCCTCTTGCTATGGCTTTCGGTACTGCCTTTAACATTGCTTCACCCGCTGTCTTGCCCAGATATTTCATTCCCATTCCGGCTACTTTGCCGGCAATACCTTTAGCCACTCCTCCTGCTCCTGGAAATGCGGCAATATCGGCCATCATGTCCAGACTGTTCGCCATCATGCCGCCGGCTCTCGCAAAAGCACCGTAATCACCTCCGTACTTTTCCTGTACTTGCCTGTTTATGGTTTCGTTGTCCAATACGGCTGCTGCCGCTTCCTCCTCTTTGGTCAGAGGTTTCCCCTCCTGACGTTTGCGATTGATTTCGTCGATGTGATCACTGGCCTCCATCAGTACTCCGGCGTCGAATAATTCTCCGAATCCATTGGTGAAAGTGTTCCCATCAAGCATCGTAGCGCCCATCGTGTGCCAGAAACTATTCATCTTGTTGTCGCGCTTGTCCTCCAGCATCTGTATGGTGGCACGGTTCTTCTTTGCCGCGGCTATCAATTCCTTGAACTGTTCATCACTATTATATTGTCGTGTCGTTTGCGGTATTCCTGTGTGCATGGCGTGCGAGGCTTCAGACCATCTTTGCATGAATCCTACCGCTCCGCTGTTTTCATCTTTCCCATCAATTTCGTCCATACGTTCCTTCAGAGCCTCGTTCAGCCGGTCACGTTCCCGGTAAGCTTTTTGCAACTGGCCGTCTACTGTGGAATCTGCCACCGTATCCTTGAATACTTTGCTTACCGTATCTGCCAATGGCTTGTTTGTCGTACGTTCGCCGGTAGGGGTGAGGTAGGCCTGCTCCATTTTCCCCGACAGTGGATTGAACTGTACTCCGTCCGTTACGGTTTGTCCGTATTTGCCTGCCGGAGCCTTTCCCCCGTATCGGGTAAGGTTGTCGATGCGTTTCATGGCGTCGCTCGTCCCGGCATGTGCGTCGGCCAACAGATTGCCGACGTAATTCTTCATTTGATCCTTTTCCTGAGGAGTGGGTACAAATTTCGGTTGGGTGACAGCTTCTTTCCGATTGTTTGGCGAATAGCTGATTGTGAAGGGATGAAGTCCGTCGTCGGACATTTTTTTCACACGGTCTATGGGCACGTCGTAATCGGCCTTGTCTTGATCTCTCATTCTTACCGTTGCTCCGGGATAGGCCTGGGCATA
>JAJPYK010000192.1 GCA_021205005.1 Paraprevotella sp.
GATTTTATGGTTGCAAATGTATGAAAAGCATTTAATAAAAAAAAATATTCTTGAGGGAAATAGCAAAAACACGTTGTTTTTTAACACATTTGTGCACCCACACAAAATCAGAAAGGCGCATTTCGCCTCCTGCGGAGTCTTTGTTCCCCCCTCCTATAATACAGGATGATAACGCCGATCGTCCGGTCTCGTCCGCCACGTTGCCGGGACGGCAGAGAAAGGTCGTCCGGAGAGCGTGAAATCAATCTCCGCAGATTGATATTTTTTTCTCCGCAGATTGAAAAATCATTCGGCGCAGAAAAATTTCAGATACGAAAAAGGAGGGCAAATCGCTTTGCCCTCCCCACTCTATAATTTACGCGGCCTCCCCTCAAGGGAGAACTGAAATGAAACAACTTATTTCACCAGCACCTTCAAGGTCTTCTTCGTACCGTCGCTCATCGTATCCTGACGGATATAGATGCCGCGTTGCTTCGGTGTATCCACAACCATACCGTTGAGGGTGAACCATTGGGTTCTCACTACCGTAGCCTTGCCGTCGGCGATAGTCTCGTCCACACCCGAACCGTCTTGGAAGCCGTCTGGCTTGTTGGCATCTCCGTCACCGTAATAAGCCAAGGTGAAGCCGTCGAAGCAAGTCCAGTCGTTGGTAACCTCAGCATCCTTTCTCACACCGATACGAACCGGCTGTCCTTCCTCGACATAGAAGTAGATGCCGTTCTCATACAACCCGTCGGAGAAAGCCAGTTGTGCACCGACCATATTGTTGGGGATAATCATGTAGGTTCCACCGTCTTCGGGATGGAGGGAATCGGCCAGCACAACGTCCCCCGAATCATACTTATACTCACGCTTCTCGCTGAAGATGGAGGTGAGGGAATCTTGCCAGGTTTTGCCTGAATTGTCGGCATAGAGGTAGGAGTTCAGGACTTCCTTGTCGTCACGATGGGCCACCGCTGCCGGAGTGATGTCGCCCATGCGGTAGAAGCCGTTGAGGCCCAGATGGTAATAACCCTGCTTCAACCCGCTGATCTGCTGGTATACATCGAATGTCCCGACATTGAACGCCTCGCAAACCAAGTCGGCAAATGCACCGGTCGTCACGCCTTCAACCGACCATCCGTTACTTGAGCTGGTGGCAGCGGTACCGGTTCCGCTCTGGAAGCTCGGGTTGACGATCATCGCGGTCACGTCTACCGGAGAATCCTTGCTCACCGTGCTGACGTCGATCGAAGCCTGCACCATGTTGCCGTAAGCCACATTCACTTGGTCGATATAATCGTTCACCTCATCCACGGTCTTCAGTTCGTCGTTGTCGATCAGGTCTAAGCAAGTGTACACAAGATCGGCCAGCACATCGAACTCTTTCAGGTCCATGTATTTTTCGTAACTGTCGTCTCCTGCGCTGTTCAGCTTGTTATCGTGGTCGGTAACTATCGTATTGAATTTGGCGGCCAAATCGAGAGAAGACTGACCGAACTCGATGGCTTCGTTCAGGTTGGCTTTCTGTTCTTTGAAAGTCTCGGTCGTCAGATTGTTGTTCAATACATCGGTAGCAGCCAAGATGGCATTGTTCAGTTTATCCTTGGCCTCGGCCGTGGTCAGATCTTCTTTATAGCTCATGGTCTTGGCCTCGTCGATCAAGGCGGTCAGGCTGGAAGCCGCACCGGTCAAGTCGTCCGCACCCAGATAGGTCACCTTGAAATTGTCAAAGAGCGCCCAGGCTCTCTCCAGAGTGGTCGTAGGCGCTTTCACGCCGATACGCAGTTTGCCGTCTTCTCCCACATAGCAAGCGGCTTTGACCAAGTAACGGTCCGGATTGTCGGAGATAGCGTAGGCTCCGGCCGCCATGTCGTTGGGCACCCATTTGCCTTCAACCGTCGGATCGTTCGTGCCCGTAATCTGTAACCAGCCTCCTGTGCTGGGCTGCTCATCCAAAGCGCTGTCGAACAAGTGGGGCAGTTTGGACGAACCGTCGTTACCGTAAAGATAAGCCAGAATATCGTTGGTCGTGTAGCCTTCTACGCCCCAGGCCGCAGCGCAATCGGTGATGCCGTGGCCCGTAGGACGGAAATAACCTTGCAGAGAAATCTCATAAGAACCTTGTGGCAGACCTTCCTCTTCCTGATAGACATCGAAAGGGTCTCCATAATCGGAGAATTTCTCGGCCACTTCGTAGCTCACGGTAGGACTGCCACTCCATCCCGTGGCACCGTTCGAGAAGTCGGTGTTCGTAAACACACCGCTGGCATCATTGGTTCTGCCGTCTTTCAAAGCCGCTTTCACCGCCGATACGAAGATATTGGAAGCACGGGTATCTATGCTGTCCACCTCGTTGGGATCGAAAGTCTTGTCATTATAGCTGCCGATCAGTTCGTCCAGGAAGTCCTCGTATTCCGGCAGACCGATACCTTCGATATAAGAAGTGGCACTGTAAGCGTTGTCCAAGGCATTGTATTTCTCATACAGAGTTGCATAGGCCGACGCGTCGGCACGCAAAGTGTTCATGCCGTCCTGCAACGAAAGCAGCATCGTACCCAGTTCCTTGTCGCTCAGGTTCGGATTGGCGGCTGCCTCCTTGGCCGTGGCCAACAACTGGTCGAACTCCTCTTTTCCGGCATTGGAATAATAGGTATTCGCACTGGTATATTCGGCTTCCAGCTCTTCGGCTTCGGTAATAACCTTACTCAATTCGCCGGCCATACCGGAATCGTCCATTCCCAAATATTCCAGCTTGAAGTTGTCTACGCCTACCCAGTTGCAGTTCGTGTTCACCGTCTTGAATCCGATCTGGATGTCGCCGCCGATGGAATAGAATTCGAGCGTAACCTTGCGGGGCGACGGAGCTCCGTCCACTACGCCCTCCGTACCTCTGATGCCGCCGAACTCCAAGGTATGGGCTTCGGCACGATATTCGATGCTGTCGCTGTTGGCGTAAAGATAGACGCCGTAAGGCGTGATGCCTTGATAGTCGCTCTGCTGATAACCGATGGTATAGGCCGTCAGACGATATTTACCCGTAGGCATAGAAGTCAGCGTCTGCGAAATGTTCATCGTGCTGCCCAGGTTGTCGGGACTGGCAACCCACATCTCGCAGAAACAGTCCATCAGGCTCTCCGGATCCTCGTCGGGATATTGATAGCTCGTACCGGTCTGACGTCCGGGGGTGTTACTGCTGTCGTAAGTCCAGCCGTCGGATACGTCGGTAGAGAACGAATTATTCTTGATTGAAGTGGTAAGGTCCACAGGAGTGGTCGGCGTGGCCGACTGGCTCTGCCAGTTCACGACTTTCTGTTTCAACTCGGAAATCGAAGCCGTAACTTCGTCTGCCGTAGCCGTTGTGCTGTTATATAAGGTCGTGTATGAATCCAAATCGGTGTAGCCTACGGAGTCGGCCTCCTCCAAAGCGGCCTTCAGGCTCTTCTTGGCGATAAAAGCCTCGTATGCGGCAGGCTCAACGAACTTCCAATCCAGACCGGCATCCTCATAACCGGAAGTGCCGATGGCTATCAAGGGGTTAACGCCCGTCAGGCCGTTTTGTACGCCCATGCACGTATTGGCATACTCTGCATTTCCCGTATTCTTTCCGAATTCCGGATCCTCGTCAATAATACGGATGCGATAGGTCCCGTCACCCTGGGCCACGATGTTCCACAACATGTGTCCTTGCATGTTGTGATCTACATAAAGTCCGAAATCGGTTCCCGGATTGGCATACAATTCATGGAAACCGCTGCTGGAAGGCGCATCTTTCATCGACAGACGCCATCCCTTTACATCGGCATAACCTTCCACCGTGCGGGCCAATTGGTAATCGTTACCATAAACTAAAGTCACGGGTTGGCCTTCGTCGGCTACAACAACCTCGGTATTCCAAGTATGATTGAAATTACCGTTGTTCATGAACTTCTGTGTGGATACGTGGTAGATGTAATATACTCCTCCCCCCGTCCCGTCGGTATTCAGGTTAGGGGTAACGAACGATAACTGAGGGTCTTCCCACTCAGCAGCCCACAACGGCATCGTGGACGATGTGGCACAACATAAAGCCACTGCTGCAAGTAACTTGTTTTTCATTTTCACGGAAATTAAGTTAATATAAAACTACTCATTGTTTAAGATCAATGTAGGTGCAAATTTACACTAATTCCTCTAATATGAAAATATTTCTCTGCTAAAAATATCCTATCGGAGGATATTTTTAACATAATTACATCTTTTTGCTGAGGTTTTCTCCGTACCTTTATCTTCGGAAACCAACAAATGACTAAAAATGACCATAGCCGTAGATTTCGACGGAACGATCGTGGAACATTGTTATCCCGAGATAGGAAAGGAGATTCCTTTTGCCGTCAATACGCTGAGAAAACTGATTGAAGAAAGACACCGGCTGATTTTATGGAGCGTGCGCGAAGGCAAATTGCTGGACGAGGCCGTGGAATGGTGTCGGGAAAGAGGTATCGAATTTTATGCCGTGAACAAGGACTTCCCGGAAGAGGAAACAGACAAGAACCGGCATTACAGTCGCAAACTGAAAGCAGACGTGTTCATAGACGATCGGAACTTGGGAGGACTTCCGGACTGGGTCATGATCTATCGGATGATCCGGGAAAAGAAAAGCATGGAGCAATTGCTGCGGGAAGAACTCGAAGAAGATTATCCGATGGAGCCGAAAAAGAAAAAGAGATGGTGGTATTGAAACCTCCAACTCTTTTTTCCTTATATAATAGGTATAAGTAAGAACAAGATTTAATATTCGTTTCCCATCTGGTCCTCGCGCAAATATGCGCCGCGTCCGGAATGCAACTTTTTCTTCGACCCTTTGCTTCCGTCCGTGGACGAATCATGACCGTAGCCGCCGTCACCGCCATAGGAACCGTAGGTCCCATAGGATCCGTAAGAACCGTAGCGGCCGTAATGCCCGTAATGGCCGTAGCCGTAATAATAACCGTACTTACGTTGCTGCAAGTCTACGCCGTTGAGCACAAGGTTCATCTTAGGCAGTTTGTTTTCCGCGCTCATCCGGTTCACCATCTCGAAGTTGCGTTTAAGAGAGTAATCGCAACGGCACACGATAAGCGTAGCATCGGCCCGACGCCCCAAAAGCAGGGTGTCGCTCACAAGACTCAACGGCGGCGTGTCGATGACCACGAAATCATACCATTCGCGGAAACGGGAGAGAGCATGATCCACACGGTCGGAAGTGATCAATTCGCCCGGATTAGGGGGAATCAGACCGGCGGGCAGGACATCGAGATTGGAATTCACATTGGAATTGAATATCTGTTCGCGCAGGAAATCGTCCGAAGTATCGTCGCCGGCCAAATAAGTGGTCAGGCCGTGACTTCCCGTCTGGAGCCCGAAATTTCTGGCCAGACGCGGCTTGCGAATGTCCAAACCGACAACTAAAACCTTGCGCCCCATCAGTGCCATACTAATGGACAGGTTGGTGGCAACAAACGTCTTGCCTTCGCCCGGAATCACGGAAGTACACAAAAGTACTTTCTCGCTCTTTTTCATGACGAACCCCAAGTTGGTACGCAGGTTACGGAAAGTCTCTGCCATTATATCGTTGGTATTCTCGCGCACCACCATGGCTCGTTTGCCGTCTTTCAGTCCTCCGGCTAAGAAAATGTCGCTCAAGATTGGCAGGTCGGTCAACTTCTCGATATCGTTGTGCCCCTCGATGCGGTAACGCAACAGGTTGAGCAGATAGATCAGTCCGGAAGGAATGCCCACTCCTAATGCCAAAGCGATAAGCGCCACCAACTTCTTTTTGGGCGAAATGGGCTTGAGGGCACTTTCGGGAGCATCGATCACCTGCGCCTTGTCTACCGTAGAGGCCAAAGAAATGGTATTTTCCTCACGCTTCTGCAAAAGGATCTGGTAAAGCGCGGCTTTCACGGACTGTTGACGACCGATGTCGGTCAATACGCGCTCCTGAGTAGGCGCACTGGACAGACGGCTCATGAAAAGATCGTATTGGCTGTCGACATTGCGCTTCTGCACCCGCAAGTTTTCATATACGGTAGACAGCGAATGGCGGATGCCCGGATAGAGCGAGGCAATGGCATTGGTTTCCGACACGACCACAGGCGACGTCTCGGAAGCGGTCTTCAACAAACGTTTGCGGTCCACCACTTTCGTGTTGTAATCGGAGATGATCGTATTCAAGCCCTTGTCGGTCAGGCCCAGATTAGCCGGAATCACTTCCATGTAATTGGCCGGATCGTCCACATATTCTTTCAGGGAATTGACTAAAAGCAACTGAGTCTGCAACCCGACTTGCTGGGTCTGATAGCCTTCGATGCCCCGATAAGCCGAAGCGGCGTCCAAAGTAAAATCCACCAATTGATTGCGTTTCTTATATGATTCCAAATCCGACTCCGTGGTATTCAGCTCAGAATTGATGATCTGTATACGCTTGTTGACGAAAGCTTCCGTCTTGAGCGAAACCTCGTTCTTCACCTCATTGGCGTCTTCATTATACACGCGGATCAACTCGTTCATATAGTCTTCCGCCCGTTTCCGCTGCGTATCGTTCAACGAAATGCGGACTATGGTCGTCACCTTGCTGATGGACTCAATGGAGGTCCCTTTCAGAAACGCCTCTGCCATCAAAGCCGGACGATAGATATTGATCCGCAGGGCGCGGTCTTCGAAGGCGCAAGTCGGATCGGGATTTGGACGAAGCGATACCCATCCGGAAGGCGTCTTTACCCTCACGGGGAATCCGTTGACGTTCGCCTCGAAATGATCGTCCAGAGCCACGCCTTTGATTTGGTAGCCGCCGGCTTTCTGCGGCCGGATTTCAATCGATAGGGGTGCGGAAAGCGTATCCAAGTCTTCGGCGGACATATCGGACCACACGGGAGATTTTCCATAGATATCTTCGTCAAGGACAGACCCTTCGTAGGCATAGTTGACATAAAGTTTCAAATTGGTCACGGCACGACGCGCCAATGTTTTACTGCCCAGAATCTCCACTTCATTGTCAAAACCGTTGCTATTGTTCAGGAAACCCAACTGAGTAAAGTCGGCTAAACCGTCGCCCCGCAGACGCTTGTAGGGGTCGTCATCCTTGATCAAGACCTCCGCCCACGTGGTATAGACCGGAGTTTTATACCGGAGATATAAAAATGCAAGAAAAAGGCAGATGATAATCGATATGACAAACCAATACCAATGCAAAATCACGGCATCATATATGGCCCGGTAATTAAATTCTGAATTCCGTTCTTCTATGGAATCTGAAGATTGAAAGGATCTGTTAGCCATGTTATATTCTCATTTCATACATTTAAGCTGCAAATTTAGAATTCTTTTACATGTCATCCAAATAAAATCAGAAATTAGTTTCGTTTTTTAATGTTTTTCTTCTCGTTCGACAAAAAACAAAGATATTAATAGGCAGTCTGATTTAAAAATCGTACATTCGCCGACACATAATCGATTCTCAGTAAATCTTATCATGAAAATTAAGACTTTAGAAGGATCCGGCATTGTAAAAATGGGCATCACTTGTAACGATATCGTGTTGCTCATCCTTAGCTATTGGCTCGCATTCTCCATCACTCACAGTTTCAGCCTGGCGCTTTATTTGCCTTATATGTTGAAAATACAAATGCTAATCGGAGCACTGACCATCTTCCCCACATTATATATTGTTCCTCCGGTCTTCACCAAACGTTTCGTCTATGGAGACGACATTTTGGCCTGCTCTGTCTATACGGTTTGCCTACAGACACTGTTCGTCATCGCGGCAATGGGACTGATCCGACACATAGCCTTGGCCGTGGGAGAGATTCTATTAGGTTCAGTCATCTTCTTCATTCTGATGTATACGGA
The DNA here is from genome assembly GCA_021205005.1 of Paraprevotella sp. GTDB lineage: Bacteria > Bacteroidota > Bacteroidia > Bacteroidales > Bacteroidaceae > Paraprevotella. The sequence continues at coordinate 7,849 of JAJPYK010000192.1, forward strand.
ACGGAAGGCCATACATAAATATCTGAAAAGATGTCGGTCGAACGGACGCAACTTACGCTATGTCGTCCTGGTGGGGCATCCCTGGTATCTTTCAGACATCTATCATACGTTAGCCGACCATTCGCTCGGTTTCAAGGTCTTGGGGATTTTTACCAAACAGGACATTCCGGAAAATATGGCATTGCAGAAACTGTGTGACCGGCGATCGGTCATGAAGTTTCTACGCCTACATCCGGAAGTGACCGACTTGTACATCGTCCCCGACACGGATTATGCGACGGAAACGGAAGAGATCTTCCGCTATTGCGAAGACCATCTGATCCGCTTTTACGCTCTGCCGGTGTTCCTGGAGTTCCTGACCAAACGCATGGTATTGTCTCACCTGAATAATACCATGCTGTTGAGCGTGCGCAACGAACCGTTGCAGGATCCGGTAAACCGCGGTGTAAAACGACTGTTCGACATTGTGGTATCCGGCCTTTTCCTGCTTACGGCCTTCCCGATCATCAGTCTCATCGTCGGCATTATCATCAAGATACAAAGTCCGGGGCCGATCTTGTTCAAACAGAAACGCAACGGTTTGGATGGAAAAGAGTTCTATTGCCTGAAGTTCAGAAGCATGCACGTAAACAAGGATGCCGACCTCATCCAGGCGACCAAAGACGACCCGCGCAAATTCAAGTTCGGCAATCTGATGAGAAAGACCAATATTGACGAACTCCCGCAGTTTATCAACGTGTTTATCGGCAATATGAGCCTTGTGGGACCGCGCCCTCACATGTTGCTTCACACCCAAGAGTATTCCCATCTGATCCACCGTTACATGGTGCGGCTTCTGGTGAAACCCGGTATTACAGGCTGGGCGCAAGTACAAGGTTTCCGCGGAGAGACCAAAACGCTGGATCAAATGGAGGCTCGTGTCAAAGCCGACATCTGGTATGTGGAGAACTGGACTTTCAGTCTGGACCTGCGC
>JAJPYK010000193.1 GCA_021205005.1 Paraprevotella sp.
TTTGTGAACAGCCCGCATTTTGGGGGGCTTTTCCACTTTTTATCCGTATCTTTGTACTGGTTAAGACTGTACATATGGCAAAAAGGCATATCGTTTTCATTGTGAACCCTATATCCGGAACCCAAAACAAGGAATCTATACTAAACTTGATTTCCCGGCATTTGGACCCTGAAAAATTCTCTTATCAGATCATGCGCACGGAGTATGCGGGGCATGCTGCTTTGCTGTCGGGCGAATGCGCAGCCCGGGGCTGCGATGCGGTGGTGGCTGTCGGCGGCGACGGTACGGTGAATGAAGTGGCGCGTTCTTTGGTGGAATCTCCCGTGGCGTTAGGCATAATTCCCTGCGGTTCGGGCAACGGACTGGCTCGTCATCTGCACATTCCGATGGATCCTCTCGGTGCCATAAAGGTTTTGGTACAATTCGAGTTGGAGTGTATAGATTACGGAAAAATAAACGAAGTTCCTTTTTTTTGTACTTGTGGTGTCGGTTTCGATGCTTTCGTCAGTTCCAAATTCGCCCATTCGGGAAAAAGGGGTATGCTGACTTATTTGGAAAATACACTTCGCGAGGGACTGAAATATAAGCCCGATACATATGAAATCGAAATAGAGGGCGAAACGGTGAAGTATAAGGCTTTCTTGATTGCATGTGCCAATGCCTCCCAATACGGCAACAATGCCTATATCGCTCCCTTCGCTTCCATTTCGGACGGTCTGATGGACGTGACCATTATGGAGCCTTTTACGGTTTTGGAAGTCCCTCAGATTGCTATTCAGCTCTTTAATCGGACGTTGTTGCAGAATAGTCGTATCAAAACGTTCCGTTGCAAGCATCTCCATATTCATCGTGAGCATCCGGGGGTTGTGCATTATGACGGAGATCCGATGACGGTAGGAACAGATATTGACGTGCAGTTGTTTGAAAAGGGACTGAATGTGATCATTAATGCCCGTCCGGGTTCCGAGAAGGTGTTGGGCCGGGTGGTGTCGGAACTGTATGATGAGCTGACGTCCTTAAGCGTGGGCCTGCGTAACCGGAACTTGCGCAGAATAAATCATTTCAATAAAGAAATGAGGCGGCGTTTGAGACGGTGATCAGAAATAAAGATAATAGGCTTGGGTGAGCCGTCTGTACTCCGGCGTGTACTCCCCTGCACTGTCTCGCATGACAAGTTGCTCTGTTTCCGGATAGCTTGTCTTTTCTTTTGCGAAACTCAGCAACGCCCTTTTCGGGGTGGCATCCGGTGTGGTGAATACGAGGCATTTCCTGCATAGATTCAATCCGCCTTCCCATGCCGTTTGTATGAAATCATCGGCCGAACGTTCCGGAAGTATCACGTCAAACCGTCCGTTTTCATTCAACCATCCGCATGCGGCGGCAATCAGCCTGTCGAATGGCAGGGAACTGTTGTGTCGCGCGAAGTTTCGCTTTTGTTCGGGGCTGGGTAGAGCATGGGTAAAAAACGGAGGATTGCACACGATGAGGTCGAACTTGTCTTTTGTTTTAAAGGCAAGAGCATCGGCCTGCATAAAATGGAGACGATCTTTCCATAAGGTCCGTTGTCCGTTCTCATCCGCCTGGACAATGGCCTCTTCATCAATGTCGATTCCAGTGATGTCAGCCGGACATCTTTGAGCCAGCATGAGAGCGATCAGTCCGCAACCGGTTCCGATGTCGAGTATCCGATTCGTATCCGGTTGTGCGGTCGACCATGCTCCCAACAGTACACCGTCCGTTCCCACTTTCATGGCACATTTGTCATGATAAACTATGAATTGTTTGAATTCGAAATGCGATCGTCCCATCAGGATACAAAAGTTTTTTTGTGAGTTGTAAACTTCGTTGCGATTGCAAAAGTAGCAAATATTTGTTATTTCCTCGCCCATCATTCTATTTATCTATTCTTTTTTTTGTATCTTTGCCACGTTTTGTGAAAAAGTTTTGTTCACTAAATCATTTTAAGGAAATTAGTATGCATATTGACGATAATCAGAATCCATTTTCATTGGTTGCAGATTTTGCAGGAGACGAAGCGAGTGTGTTCGACGTGGAAATGGGTGACACATTGCCGATTTTGCCGTTACGCAACATGGTGTTGTTCCCAGGCGTGGTGCTGCCCGTAGCCGTAGGGCGAAAGTCTTCTCTGCGTTTGGTAAAAGTGGCTGATAAGAAGAAGCTTAATATCGGCGTGGTTTGCCAGCGGTATCAGAATACGGAAGATCCTGCGTTCAAGGATTTGTATCAGGTAGGTACAATGGCTAAGATTATCCGTATTCTCGAATTGCCGGATCAGTCCACCACTGTGATTCTGCAAGGCATGAGCCGTTTCAAATTGAAAGCTTTGGAAGCCGAACGGCCTTATCTGACCGGTTCGGTGGAGAAGATCGAAGATCAACTGCCTGCAAAGGATAACAAGGAGTTTGATCTTTTGGTAGAGACGTGTCGCGAACGGACGATGCAATACATTCAAATGAATGAACAACTGCCGAAAGAGTCCATGTTTGCTGTGAAGAATGTGAGCAATAAAATGTTTCTGGTGAACTTCATTTGTGCCAAATTCCCTTTCATTATTCCCCAAAAAATAGAACTGTTGTATGAGAATTCTCTGGAGAACCGGACGGTAAAATTAGTGAAAGCGTTGAACCGGGAGATACAATATGCTGAGCTTAAAGCGGAAATACAACGCAAGACTCGGGAGGATATGGATACGCAACAGCGGGAATATTTTTTGCAGTTGCAACTCAAGAATATCCAAGACGAGCTGGGCGGTACTCCGCAAGATCATGATCTGCACGATCTGCGTGTAGCTGCTGAAAAAAAGCGTTGGCCGAAAGAAATCGCTTCGACTTTCGGACGAGACTTGGATAAGCTCGAACGTTTGAATCCGCAAAGTCCGGATTATAACGTACAGCTTAACTATTTGCAGACGATGTTGAGCCTGCCGTGGGATACGTATACGGAGGACAATCTGAATCTGAAGAATGCCGAAAAGGTGCTGAATAAAGACCATTACGGTTTGGAGAAAGTGAAAGAGCGTATCTTGGAGCATTTGGCCGTTTTGCAGTTACGCGGCGATTTGAAGTCGCCGATCATTTGCTTATATGGTCCTCCGGGAGTGGGCAAAACTTCGTTGGGCAAGAGCATTGCTACCGCTCTGAAGCGCAAATATGTCCGTGTGTCTTTGGGCGGCTTGCACGATGAAGCCGAAATTCGCGGACACCGCCGGACCTATATCGGTGCTATGCCGGGACGCATTATCAAAAGTATGATTAAAGCCGGATCATCTAATCCGGTATTTATTCTCGATGAAATTGATAAGGTAACCCAAAGTCCGGTCAACGGCGATCCGTCATCGGCACTTTTGGAAGTGCTCGACCCAGAACAAAACAGTGCCTTCCATGACAACTTTCTGGACGTGGACTATGATTTGTCCAAGGTCATGTTCATCGCCACGGCCAACAACATCGGAACCATTCCCCGTCCCCTGCTCGACCGTATGGAATTGATTGAAGTCAGCGGGTATATCACCGAAGAAAAGGTGGAGATTGCCAAACGTCATCTGATTCCGAAAGAAAAAGAACATAACGGGTTGTCCGACCATTCGGAAATCAAGATCAGTAAACCGGCTTTGGAATATCTTATAGAGAATTATACACGTGAATCCGGCGTTCGCGGATTGGAGAAGCAAATTAATAAGCTGTTCCGTAAGATGGCGTTGGAATATGCACGTAATGGCGCAATTTCTTGCACTGAAGTCAAAATCGCAGATGTGGAACGCCTGTTGGGAAAACCGTTGTATACCCGTGATAAATACCAGGGAAACGACTATGCCGGCGTGGTGACGGGATTGGCATGGACGTCAGTGGGCGGAGAAATACTCTTTATCGAAACCAGTTTAAGCAAAGGGAAAGGAAACAAACTGACTCTTACCGGTAATTTGGGTGACGTCATGAAGGAATCGGCCGTATTGGCTTTGGAATATATCAAGGCGCATGCCCAAATGTTGCATATTGATTCTCGTATTTTCGCCCAATGGAATATCCATGTACATGTCCCCGAGGGAGCTGTGCCTAAGGACGGGCCGTCGGCCGGCATTACGATGGCAACTTCCATTGCATCGGCGTTGACGCAGCGGAAAGTCCGGCCGAATTTAGCTATGACGGGCGAGATTACCTTACGTGGCAAGGTGCTTCCGGTCGGAGGCATCAAAGAGAAAATTCTGGCTGCCAAGAGAGCCGGAATAAAGGATATTGTGATGTGCGAGGAAAATCGAAAGAATATCGAAGAGATTCCTGATATGTATCTCAAAGGCTTGACGTTCCACTATGTGAACGATGTGGCTGAGGTCCTCGACTTTGCTTTACTCGACGAAAAGGTGAAAGATGCTATTGAATTTACTTTTGACGATCCAAAGGACGAGACGAAATGAAGTTTGAACTCCAGCGTACGGATGTAAATACTGCGGCACGTGCCGGGTTGATCACGACCGGACATGGGCCAATTGAAACACCGGTATTCATGCCGGTGGGTACGATTGGTTCGGTCAAGGCCGTGCATCAATGGGAATTGAAAGAAGACATCAAGGCCCAAATCATTTTAGGCAATACCTATCATTTGTATTTGCGTCCCGGAACCGAGATCTTGGAAAAAGCCGGAGGACTGCACAAATTCAACGGATTCGATCGTCCGATGCTGACCGACAGCGGCGGCTTTCAAGTATTTTCGCTGACCGGTATCCGCAAATTGCGCGAAGAAGGTTGTGAATTTCGTTCTTATATCGACGGGTCGAAACATTTTTTTACGCCTGAGCGTGTGATGGACCTTGAGCGTTCCATCGGAGCTGATATTATGATGGCATTCGATGAATGTCCGCCGGGCACGTCCGATTATGACTATGCAAAAAAAAGTTTGGGACTGACGCATAGATGGCTGGACCGCTGTATTCGTCGTTTCAATGAGACGGAACCGAAATACGGTTATTCCCAGTCGCTTTTTCCCATTGTACAAGGTTGCACTTATCGGGACTTGCGCACACAGTCCGCTGAGTTCGTGGCTTCGAAAGGGGCCGACGGAAATGCAATCGGCGGTTTGGCTGTGGGAGAGCCGGCAGAGGTGATGTATGAGATGATAGAGGTCGTCAACGATATTCTGCCTAAAGACAAACCCCGTTACCTTATGGGTGTGGGCACTCCCGTGAATATACTCGAAGGCATAGAGCGCGGAGTAGATATGTTCGACTGCGTAATGCCTACGCGCAACGGACGTAACGGCATGTTGTTTACGCAGGACGGTGTCATGAACATGCGCAACAAGAAGTGGGAGGATGACTTCTCTCCTATCGATCCGAAGGGTACTTCGTATGTAGATACCTCTTATACCAAGGCTTATCTGCACCATTTGTTTAAAGCACAGGAATTGTTGGCTTTGCAGATTGCGTCCATACACAACCTGGCTTTCTATTTATGGTTGACGCACGAAGCCCGTCTTCATATTCTGGCCGGAGACTTCGCCTCATGGAAAGCGTCGATGGTAAAACGAGTGGCAGAGAGGTTGTAAACTAAAGCATAGTGGTTATGAAAGGTTTTAAGGCGATCATTTCAAAGATTGAGATCTACCTTATTAAAAAGTTTTTAGGTACATACTTCTTTTCCATTGCATTAATCATATCTATCGCCGTGGTGTTCGATTTCAATGAAAATATCGACAAGCTCACGACAAACCATGCCCCGTGGAAAGGTATCATCTTTGAGTATTATGCTAACTTTATCCCCTATTTCTCCAATCTTTTCAGTCCGTTGTTCGTATTCATTTCTGTGATTTTCTTCACCTCCAAACTGGCCGAAAATTCAGAAATCATCGCCATGATGGCTGCGGGGATGAGTTTCAAACGCCTGATGCGTCCTTATATGAATTCAGCGGCGATTATTGCCGTAATGACATTCTTTTTAGGGGCGTATGTCATACCCAAAGGCAGTGTTACGAGGTTGAATTTCGAGAATACCTATAAAAAGAAGAAAAAAACGGAGTTCGCACAGAACGTGCAATTGCAGGTCGATACCGGTGTCATCGCTTTTATCGAGCATTTCGACGGACGCACCAAGACGGGATACCATTTTTCATTGGATAAATTCGTGAATAAGAAACTGGTTTCCCATCTCACGGCCAGTTCCGTGTCTTACGATACCCTCTCTGACGAACGTTACCATTGGCAGATACAGAACTACACTCTTCGTGAAATGAAAGGCATGCGAGAGTATATTACACATGGGGTGAAAGTAGACTCCGTCATTGCCATGGAGCCCTCAGACTTCTTGCTGACGCGAAATCAGCAGGAGACGCTGACCAGTCCGGAACTGAAAGAATACATTGTCAAGCAGCGGGCACGAGGATCGGGTAATGTGAAGCCTTTTGAAGTCGAATATCAAAAGCGATTTGCCACTCCATTTGCGTCTTTCATCCTGACGGTGATCGGACTTTCGCTGTCTGCCCGTAAGCGTAAAGGCTGTATGGGATTGTATTTAGGTATCGGACTGGCATTGAGTGCATCCTATATCCTATTCCAGACGGTTTCCTCCACTTTTGCCATCAACTCAGACTGGCCTCCCGTATTGGCGGCCTGGTTGCCCAATATAATATTTGCTTTTATTGCGTTCTTCCTTTATAAGAAAGCTCCGCAATAAGGCTGATGTATGACTTAACACATTATAATACAGTGAATTTTTACGATTTAGAATTAAACGACCGAGTGCTCGAAGCCTTGGACTACATGAATTTCACGGAATGCACTCCGATCCAGGAACATGCCATACCCGTCATTTTGGAGGGGCTTGACCTGATTGGCGTGGCACAGACCGGAACCGGAAAAACGGCAGCTTTCCTGTTGCCCATCTTGAGCAAACTCAGTGAAGGTGGCTATCCAGAGAAAGCCATCAACTGCGTCATCATGTCGCCCACACGCGAATTGGCCCAGCAGATCGACCAGGCCTTGGAGGGCTTCTCTTATTATATGCCCGTGTCGAGCGTAGCCGTATACGGAGGTAATGACGGAATCCGTTATGAACAGGAAAAGCGCGGACTGGCCATGGGAGCAGATGTCATCATAGCCACACCGGGACGGCTGATCAGCCACCTGAGTTTGGGAAACGTGGATTTGTCGAAAGTGTCTTTTTTCGTATTGGATGAAGCCGACCGCATGCTCGACATGGGATTCAGCGAGGACATTATGCAGATTGTCAAACATCTGCCAAGGAGCGTCAGACCGTAATGTTCTCGGCCACCATGCCCAAGAAGATTCAGGAACTGGCGCGTACCATCCTGAATGATCCCGTAGAAGTGAAGCTGGCTGTGTCGCGTCCGGCAGACAAGATCGTACAGGCCGCTTATGTTTGTTACGAGGCGCAGAAAGTGGCCTTGGTCAAGAAACTATTTGCCGCCAGACCACCGCATCGCGTGATTATCTTCGCTTCGTCCAAACTGAAAGTGAAAGATATGGCCATTGCCTTGCAGCGCGCCGGATTTAAGGTAGGCGCCATGCATTCCGATCTGGAACAGCAGGAACGCGACGAAGTCATGTATAAATTCAAGACACAGCAAATCGATGTGCTGGTGGCTACGGACATCGTGGCGCGAGGCATTGATATAGACGATATACAATTGGTCGTCAATTTCGACGTACCCCATGATGCGGAAGATTATGTGCACCGGATCGGACGTACGGCACGGGCCAATAACGACGGAGAAGCCATAACGCTGGTAAGCGAGAAGGATCAGCAAAAGTTCTCCTCTATCGAGCATTTTTTGGGGACGGAAATAGAGAAACGTCTTCTGCCGGAAGGATTGGGCGAAGCGCCGGCTTATAATCCGAAGGCTGGCGGCCGGGGAACGGGACGTCGTGACGGCAGCCGAGGATAAGCAGGAGGAAAAAACGCACGTGGCCGTCGTCGGGAACGTAACGGAAAGCCTGACAGTCAGGGCCATTCCGACGACTCCGCAGCAAAGGCAAAAACGGAACAGCGTGAATCGGTTCAGGAGAAACCATCGCAGTCCCCTACCGCGAATGCGGAAAAAGACAAGAAGAATGCATCGCGCAGACGTCATTTTAAGAAGAAACGCCCATCGGTAAAGGATTGAGAAAAGGAGACTCACGAACAGCCTAAACCTGAAGGCAACAAAGCATAAGCCGGTTCGGAATGAAAAAAGTGCGCTTGCTCCCGTATGAAGGGGCAAGCGCACTTTTTTCAGTTTTCCTTTTTCAGCAAGTCGCGTATCTCCGTGAGCAACTGGATGTCGGCTGGCGGTGCAGCCGGAGCTTTAGGCTCTTCCTTCTTCGTGCGGTTCAGTGCATTGATCGCTTTGATCAGCAAAAAGACAGCCAAGGCAATGATGACGAAATCCAACGTGACTTGGATGAAATTCCCATAATTCAGCGTAATGGCCGGACTGACCTCCGTCCCGTTGTCCATAACGGAATCTTTGAGGGTGACTTTCAACTCCGAAAAGTTCATGCCCCCCACCAACAAACCGATGGGCGGCATAATGAGATCGGCCACGATGGAGGATACAATTTTGCTGAACGCTCCGCCTATAATGACGCCCACGGCCATGTCCACCACGTTTCCGCGCATGGCAAACTGCTTGAATTCTTGCAATATCTTTTTCATCGTTTCGAGTTATGTATGTGAATCGTGACGGAAAGATACGTAAAAGTGCGGAATGGACCGGTAGTGTTTCACCGAGTGTGTCTGATCGAAGGCCCCCAAGCCTGTAGACCTCAG
>JAJPYK010000207.1 GCA_021205005.1 Paraprevotella sp.
CGGCATTTCTGTGGAAGACCTATCATGTGGCTCCGGAATACCATCAGGCGGACGATGCGATCTATAAAGGTCTCGGCGCGGAAATATTCGGTCCGATGGCGCGTCTCATGAATCAGGGACCGATGCCGGCAGCCGCCCACTACCTGACCGAAGGGGATGAGATCTATTTCGGCCGCCACACGTTTAAAGTATTGCATACCCCGGGACATACTCCGGGCGGCATCTGCTTTTATTGCGAGGCCGAGAAAGTCATCTTTGTGGGCGACACGCTGTTCTATCGCAGTATCGGACGCACCGACCTTCCCGGCGGGAACAGCAAGATGCTGTACGAAAGCATCAAAAAAGAGCTGTTCACTCTTCCCGACGACACCGTCGTATATCCCGGACATGGCCCTCAGACGCAAATCGGGGCTGAAAAGCGAGAAAACCCTTATGTTTGTTGAAGGTTCCGTCAAGCACACCGACGGATTCGTCAATCTCATATAAAAAAAAACTCTCTTCCGACTCACGTCGGAAGATAGTAACAACACAAACACAAAATAAAACACGACAAAACTATTCTGCGGTCTAACTTGCCTTAAAAAAAAGGCGCAACGTCTTCAACTATTCACATACAGAAGTCGTTACCTGAGTTAGCACGCAATAAAAACGCATAAGCGATTCTTTTATTATTTAGATTTGTTACATGATACCTTTTTCACGCAACACGCATTGCCACTTCCATGCAGAAGCCAATACGTCTTCCAGAGGAGTCGTCGCTTTCCAGCCCAACACTTTGTTGGCTTTGTCCACGTTGCCCCATACTTTCTCAATGTCTCCGGCACGCCGACCGACAATCTTATACTTCAACTTCACGCCTGTCGCTTTCTCGAATGCGTGAATCAGCTCCAATACGGACGTTCCCTTTCCCGTACCGATGTTGTAAACCTCTACGGGTTCGCTGGTCTTGTTCTCCATAATGCGGGTCATAGCGCAAACATGTGCCTTGGCCAGATCCACCACATAAATGTAATCACGGATGCAAGAACCGTCCGGCGTATCATAATCGTCTCCGAATACGCTCAACTCTTCCCGTATTCCCATGGCCGTTTGTGTCAGATACGGAATCAGGTTTTGGGGAACCCCATTCGGCATCTCGCCTATATAAGCCGTAGGATGTGCTCCGATCGGATTAAAGTAACGCAACAAAATGGCCTTGATCGGCGAACCGCTCTTGATGGTATCTGCAATGATTTCCTCGTTGATCTGCTTGGTGTTACCGTAAGGACTCTCGGCTTTCTTGATGGGAGTCTCTTCCGTAGCCGGCAATACATCCGGTTGTCCGTACACCGTGCACGAAGAGGAGAAGATGATTCCTTTCACGTCATACTTCGGCATCAGCTCCAGCAGGTTGATCAAAGAAACAATATTGTTACGATAATAAAGCAACGGCTTTTGCACGCTTTCGCCCACCGCCTTGCTGGCTGCAAAATGAATGATACCGCTGATCTGGGGATATTTCTTAAATACAGCTTCTGTAGCGTCAAAATCGCGTAAATCCACTTTTTCAAAAGCCGGACGTATACCGGTTATCTTCTCGATACCATCCAAAACATCTTCGCGGGAATTGGACAGATTGTCCACAATGACGACTTCATAACCGGCCTGTTGAAGTTCAACAGTCGTGTGTGAACCGATGAATCCTGTACCACCTGTCACTAAAATTGTCTCTTTCATATCAGTATGCTTCGATTTTTTATTTTTGTAACAGTAGCAAATGTACTAAAATTAATCACATGTTGTATAATTTTAGGCCATAAAAAATGCCGCCGATCCGCATTTTTTTGCGAACCGGCGGCTTTTTTCTCCAAAACAATCCGTTAAAGCCCTAAAAAGGCCTTCAAACCGTTGTCCACGCCGCTGAATCCCATAAAAGCCATCGAAAGCAGGCCGGCTGTGATCAGGGCTATGCTCATACCCCGCATGCCTTTAGGAATAGCAACTAAATTGAGCTGTTCGCGGATGCCGGTAAAAACGACCAATGCCAGACCAAAGCCTAAAGCCGTGCTCAACGCATACCATACGCCCAACACCAAATCGAACTCTTTTTGAATGACCAGAATAGCTACGCCCAATACGGCACAGTTCGTTGTAATCAAGGGAAGGAATACGCCTAAGGCTTGATAGAGCGCAGGCGAAACTTTTTTCAGAATGATTTCGACCAACTGCACTAAAGCGGCAATGACCAGAATAAAAGCAATGGTCTGCATGTAAGCCAGCCCGAAAGGAACCAATACGTAATACTGCAACAGATAGGTGACCAGCGTGGCAAGTACCAACACGAAAGCCACAGCCCCCGACATACCTAATGCCGTATCGATTTTCTTGTATACTCCGAGGAACGGACAAATACCCAGAATATGCGAAAACACGACGTTGTTGACGAAGATGGCCGTGATGAAAACAATGAGATATTGATATACAGTTTCCATATATTATACTTTATTTATGAGTTATGCTTTCTTCAGTTTGTTGACAATGGCGATCAGATAGCCCAATGCGATGAATGCACCGGGGGCCAGGACGAACATCAGCATGCCGTAGTCCTCCGACCAGATCTCGAAACCGAAGATTTTGCCCGTACCGAGTATTTCACGCACCGAACCGAGAACCGTCAAAGCAATGGTAAAGCCCAAGCCCATGCCTAATCCGTCGAAGAACGAAGGCACTACTCCGTGCTTGCTGGCAAAAGCTTCCGCACGCCCCAAAATGATACAGTTCACTACAATCAAAGGAATAAACAGGCCCAAAGTACGGTAAATGTCCGGTACGTAAGCTTGCATGCACATTTGCAACACCGTCACAAAAGAAGCGATGATGACCACAAAAGCAGGAATACGTACCATGTCGGGGATGAGATTCTTCACCCAAGAGATAACCACATTGGAACAGATCAGCACAAAAGTCGTGGCCAATCCCATCGACATGCCGTTCAACGCGGAAGAAGTGGTCCCCAAAGTGGGGCACATCCCTAAGAGAAGCACAAACGTAGGATTCTCTTTGATGATTCCGTTCATCAATACTTTAAAGTTATTCATATTCGTTCTCCTTTCTTATTCATGAATTGAATCATTGACGTTCCGGTCCGTTTCGGCATGACTGCGATGGGTGCTGGCCCCGCTGACCGCATCGTCTTCCTTGCCCTTGAAGGCCTGATAGGCGGCATTCACGGCACTCAAAAACGCACGGCTCGTAATGGTGGACGCCGTAATGGCATCTACATCACCTCCGTCTTTTGTCACCACAAGGGCTTTCTTTCCCGGATTCTTTCCGATGATATTTCCCTTGCCTCCCTTTTGAAACCAGGTCTCGGCTTTCACGCCCAATCCCGGTGTCTCCGATGTGGATAAAATCGTATAGCCCAATATATTTCCGTTAGTATCAAAACCTACCAGCACTTCGAGCGGACCGCCGAAACCGTTGGCCACGGCTTTCACGGCTGTTTCCTTATTCGTCTTATATAAGGTATAGCCTCCGGATTCCACTGAAGCTTCCACTTTCAAATCTCCTGACTGACTGCCCAAAATGACTTTCTTGATACCGTCTTGCAAGTTCCTGGCATTAATTTCCGCAATCGGGCCTTGCGTGACTTTGTTCACATAAGCCAACGTACCTCCTGCCAGAAAAGATATGACCGTCAGCACAAGAATCATGTTCTTTAATGAGGATTCTAATTTCTTCATTTCTTTACTACCTCCCCGAATCTTTTAGGTTTGCAATAAGTGTTAATCAGCGGCGTGAAAGCATTCATGATCAGAATAGCAAACGACATGCCTTCGGGGTAAGCCCCGAAAGTACGAATCACAACCGTCAGGAAACCGATGGCAATGCCGTAAATCACCTGCCCCTTCGCCGTCATCGGCGAAGTCACATAATCCGTAGCCATAAAGCAGGCTCCCAACATGATGCCGCCCGTGAGCAGAACAGAAAAGGGAGAAGCATAAATCGGATTAGAAAGATGAAGCAAACCGGAAATGACGAACACCGTAAGTAAGATAGACACCGGAATGTGCCACGTAATGATGCGGCGCACCAGCATGTAGGCCAAACCTATCAACAAAGCCAATGCACTCACCTCTCCCATACTTCCGCCCGTCTGTCCGATGAGCAAGTCTATCGCATCGGGTAATTTATGGAGCACGGAAGCATCGCCGCTCTTGATCGCCTCCTTCATGACGGACAACGGAGTGGCGGCTGTCTCGGCGTCTAAATAGGATGAGAGCTGACCGGCTTTGGGCCAACTGGTCATCTGAACGGGAAACGACACCAAAAGGAACACACGTCCGACCAAAGCCGGATTGAAAGGATTACATCCCAATCCGCCGAATGTCAACTTTCCGACTCCGATGGCCACCAGAGCACCGATCAGGATAATCCAAACCGGGAGGTTGGAAGGCAGATTGAATCCCAACAACAAACCGGTCAGAATGGCCGACCCATCGGTGATGGTCGTACGCTCACGCTTCAGAATGTACTTTGTGATGGACCATTCAAAGAACACACAGGACACCACGGAAGTAACCAAGACGATAGCAGCTCCCACTCCGAAAAAATACAAGGAAGTAAGCAATGCCGGAATAAGCGCGAAGCACACGCCATACATATTTCTTTGTACGCTGTCACGGTTATGCACATGGGGCGACAGCGACACTATCAGTTTATTTGCCATATTCTTTATGTTTTATTTTGCATTACGTGCCCGAATGAGGGCCATTACCGTGGTCTTGCCCATCCGCACATTATCCAGCAAGGGACGCGAAGAAGGGCATGTGAACTGGCACGACCCGCATTCGATACAGGACGTGATGTCATTTCCCTCGGCCATATCCCAATTGCGCAAGTGGGAAACCGTAGCCAACAGATAGGGCTCAAGCCCCATCGGACACACACTGACGCACTTGGCACAACGGATGCAAGGCTGTACCTCGCGGCGACGGGCCGCACGTTCGTTCATCAACAGCAAACCCGACGAGCCCTTGCATACCGGCACATCCAGATTCATCAGCGCCTTTCCCATCATCGGACCGCCGCCGATCACCTTTCCCGTATGCTCGGGCAGCCCGCCACACTCCTCGATGAGCCGTTTCATCGGCGTACCGATACGTGCCAACAAGTTGGAAGGCTTCTGCAGATCCATTCCGGTCACGGTGATGACACGTTCGAACAGAGGCTTGTTCTTCATCACAGCCTCGTATATGGCGAACGTAGTCCCCACATTCTGCACCACAGCCCCCACCTGTATGGGCAAAGCCGGAGGCGCAGGGACTTCACGTCCGGTGACGGCTTCGATCAATTGTTTCTCTCCCCCTTGCGGATATTTCACCTGCAACGGCACGATCTCGATTTGAGGATAGGCCTTGACGTTCTCCGTAAGCAGTGCGATGGCATCGCGCTTGTTGTTTTCTATGCCTATATATCCCTTGTCCACTCCCACGGCTTTCATGATCAGGCTCACGCCCACCAGGATTTCGTCCGGTTTCTCCTGCATCAGCCGGTGGTCGGCTGTCAGATAAGGCTCGCACTCCACCGCATTGATGATCACGCATTCCGCCTTCGTCCCCTTGGGAGGAGACAATTTGACGTGACAGGGGAACGTGGCTCCGCCCATGCCGACAATGCCGCAAGCCTTTACCTTCGCCACGATGTCTGCTGCCGTCAGCTCTGGCCGCTGTGCCAAAGTCACCAGATCCGGCGTACGATCGATGCTTTCTTCCCATTCGTCTCCCTCCACATCCACGAAGATCGCGGGACGACGGTAACCGCTTGCATCCACAATCGCATCGATTTTGCTCACTTTGCCCGACACGGAAGAGTGAACAGGCACGGAAACGAAACCATCGGCTTCGGCCAACATCGTACCGACCTTCACTACATCGCCTTTGGCCACTATCGGTTTGGCCGGCGCGCCGATATGCTGGTAAAGCGAGAACACGGCCTGCTCGGGCAATCCGGCCGGCCGGATAGGCTCCGCTGCCGACAGCTTGTTTTCAGATGGATGAACCCCACCTATTTTGAACGTTTTCACGATATTCTTTTTTAAATTGACAATCCGATGAATTATGCTTCTTTCTTTTCTTCTGCGGGCGTAAGCACGACCGGACGCTGAGGAGCGACTTCAGCCGGTTTTTCCGGTTTCGGCTTACGGGACGGAAAATGAAAGGAGTGGATCGAACCTTTCGGGCAAGCCTCTTCACACTTGCGACAGAGTTTGCACTTCAAGGAATCGATATAAGCCAAATTATTATTGAGCGTGATAGCTTCGAAAGGACACGTCTTTACACACTTTCCGCATCCGATACAAGACGCCTTGCACACCTTATTGGCCACAGCCCCCTTGTCGCGATTCACGCACAGCACGACCATGCGACGACTTTTGGGTCCCTTCGGTCGCAGCTCGATCACTTTTCGGGGACAGGTCTTCACACAAGCTCCGCACGCCGTACACAACTCTTCATTCACCTCCGGCAGACCGGTCTCGGCATTGAGCGTCAGCGCACCAAACTGGCAGGCAGCCGCACAATCTCCTCCCCCAAGGCATCCGAAAGCGCAAGCCGTCTCTCCCGTTCCGGCCAACAACTGTACCCGACAACTGCGCACACCGTCGTAATCCACCACATGGGGACGGTTGGCGCACGTACCGTTACAGCGCAACACGGCCACTTTCGGCGTCAGGGCCACAGCCGTAAGCCCAAGAATAGAAGAAACCTTCTCCATCACCGGCTGTCCGCCTACCGGACACAGTTTGCCGTCGAGCGAACCCGCATCGGCCGCTTTCACGCAAGCCGCCGCAAAGCCGGAACAGCCGGGATAACCGCATCCTCCGCAATTGGCCTGCGGCAAAACCTCAGCCACCTTGCCTATGCGTTCGTCTTCCGATACAGCAAACTTCCGGGAAGCTGCGTAGAGCATGATGGAAGCCAACAACCCCACGAGCCCCAAAATGATTACTGCAATTAAAATCACATTCATAATCTTATTCTTTTATGTGTTTGATAGTAAATAAAAATCGTCGGGTTAACCGTTCTCTGTTCATATATAATACGAAATAATACAGAGCCACACTTCCCAATGCGGATAACGCACCTAAAGGTTCACTTCCACAACCATACGTAACTGACAGAAGGACAACTAAAAGTAAGACCAAGGGATAGGCATAAGCACATAAGACGGCCGTCAGTCCCGACTCCAAAGTTCCGGTCAGACAAACGAGCTCCCCTATGCAATAATCATCAGCATCTTCGCTCACAACGTCGATAAGCTTTTCCTTGCTTTCAGACGAGTTGCACAATTTTTTGGCCACGCACGACGAACATGCAGCAGCCTGAGTGATCCGAACGCTGATGTGTTTTCCTTTAAAGCCTTCCACGGTACCTCGATGTGTGATGCTTTGCGCCATTTTGCAAACTCAATATTACAAATTGGTGCAAAATTAGTATTTATTCAGTAATTGATAGTAGGTATGAGATCAAAAAAACGGCACTCTTTATCTTTTTTAACCTATCAAAGCGTTTGCGCTCACAGCAGATGAAAATAACGGAAACAAAAGAGGCACTACCGGCCGATAAAAGCGCATTCCACGCAGATCGCGTCAAATGCCCGCGCATCGGAGTTTCCATCAAAACGACGCCTTGACCACCTCCGCATACGATGAAGCGCACCCCAAAAAAGCGGAGAAAGCCAACATAAAAATCAGGGGCGGGAAAAGGCCTTATTTTTCTGCGGCAATTGATTTTTCAATCTGCGGAGAAAAATAAATCAATCTGCGGAGAAAAAAATACGTTGTTCCTTAGGCCTGTCGACAGACGCAAAGAACAACGCATCTAAGGATATCCCGATTGATCGGGAAATGTCCTCAATAATGATCAAAGTGCACCACCTCGGGCTTTTCTATGCCTACGAATTCCTCGTAACGGGCACACAATCTTTTGGCCTCGGCCACGTAGCGTTCGCCGGTCCAGTTGCATTCACAAATAATGGGATTCTTCATCCACTGCATATATTTACCGTGCTTGCAGTCATCGCACCGAACCATTCTGACCTTATTGATCGCCATAACATTCTGCTTATTTCACGCGGTAGAACTTTTCGGGAGTGCGTGTATGAATGTCCTGCAAGACCAGAGAATCCGGTGAAAGGGTCAAAATATCCAAGGTATCGTTCCGGGTTTCCGCCCCGTGTATACCTTCCGTCTCTTTCTGCAAAATAAGTTCGCAGTTGCACAGGCTCCATTGATTGTACTTATATTGCTGCGAGGACAAAGGCTTCACTTTGCCGTCCAGACTCAAACGGAAACTCTGTTGCCCGTCGCTGGCCGACTGCCACCCTTGCGCCAGTTGGCTGATGTTCAAGGCCACGTTTACGCATTGATTGTCATCATTGGTAGTTATGGCAAACTGATCCGTATAATTGGCGATCTCGCCCAATATACGTCCGTCCTCCCCTGTCCTTTCATTGGTTTTGTCCAACAGCAACGTGTCGCTGTCTTCCGTGATAAGTTCAAGGCCACTCATGCCCGTACCCTCTCCCAAATGACCGTAAAAAGCCGTATCGGGCGTGTGTACGACCGTAGTGGTGGAGTCCTGATCCTCCATATAGTCCTTGCTTTTCTGTCCGCCCCAGCAACCCGACAAGATTCCTGCGGCAATAGCAACTGAAGGCCAAGAGAATGTCAAATATTTCTTCATGCG
>JAJPYK010000079.1:0-5156 GCA_021205005.1 Paraprevotella sp.
TGATTGCCTTGCTCGGCCGTGTGGTATTCAGACAACATCTGGACGGGCCTGCGTTATGGGAACTGGGATTGATTTTGGCCGGTGTTGTGGTGATCAATGTCTTTTCTAAATCCGTTTCACATTGATATGATAAGGGGAACGATATCAGCCCCGCTTCGCAGTTTGCGAGGCGGGGCTGAGACTTCTTAGTTTTTTATGCATTATTGGAAATCAGTTGTGTACAAGCGTTCCGATATTCTCACCGTCTACTACTTTTTTCAGGTTGCCGTAGATGTCCATGTTGAAGACGTAGATGGGCAGATGGTTCTCTTTACACATGGTGGTGGCGGTAAGATCCATGACTTTTAATCCCCGGTTATAGATTTCGTCGTAGGTGATTTCGTTGAATTTGACGGCCTGGGGATCTTTTTCCGGATCTGCCGTGTACACGCCGTCCACGCGTGTGCCTTTGAGCATGACGTCGGCCTCGATTTCAATGCCGCGCAATGATGAACCGGTGTCGGTCGTGAAGTAGGGGTTTCCCGTTCCGGCGCTCATGATGACCACCTCTCCCGCTTCCATGTATTCTATCGCTTTCCATTTGTTGTAGAACTCTCCGATGGGTTCCATGCGGATGGCGGTCAGTACTCTGCTCCTTACTCCGATAGCGCCTAAGGCGCTGCTCAGTCCCAAGGAGTTGATGACGGTGGCGCACATTCCCATCTGATCGCCCTTTACGCGGTCGAATCCCTTGCCGGCTCCGCTCAGGCCGCGGAAGATGTTGCCTCCGCCGATGACGATGCCTATTTGTACTCCCGTATCATGTACCTCTTTGATTTGTTGCGCATATTCGGCCAGACGCTTCTCGTCGATACCGTAATGTTGTTCTCCCATGAGGCTTTCGCCGCTCAGTTTGAGGAGTATTCTTTTGAATTTTGCCATGATTGAAAATATGTTATGAGGTTTAAAGTGCTAACGGGGTCTGGCGGTCGGACGGAATGAGGAACTTGACTTCCTTAAAGGCATACCGTCGTATCGTTCCGTCGCGTCGCATCAGAACCAAGTGTCCGGCAGGCTCCACGTCGCGGATTTCGGCCTCGAAGTCGCCTTTCTCGTCTTCATAAGGATAGAAACCGTGGCCGCGGTACAAGGCGTCTTTGTAGTGTCGTGCGATCTCATCCGCTTTTCCCGTCTGTATATCACGGAGATAGTCCTTGAAACGTTTGATGATCTCCGCCAGGATAAACACCGTTTCGAACTTTTGTCCCGTGATTTGTCGAAGCGAAACGGGATTGGGAGCCTGGCTCCGGAACGTTTGTTGGTTGATGTTGAGCCCCGCTCCGATGATGCAACTTTCTATGTGCTTTCCCACGAGCGTATTTTCGATGAGCAGTCCGCATACCTTCTTGTCGTGCCAGTAAATGTCGTTCGGCCATTTGATGCTGAAACCTTCCGCCCGTGTGGTCAGGGTATCCCGGATGGATAGGGCGATGGCTTGTGAGAGAATGAACTGGCGGTCGGCCTCTATTTCCTTGGGGAGAATCTTAATGCTGAATAAAAGATTGGCTCCGGATTCGGATTCCCATGAGTTGCCGGTCTGTCCCCGGCCGGACGTCTGAAAGTCAGCCGTAACCAAAGTCATGTCTTTCGGTGAGACGGGACGGTAGTTCTTCAGAAATTGGTTTGTGGAGTCCGTGGAATCGAGTTGTATCCATTCGAACCACGGGGAGTCGTCTAATACATATAATATATTTGTCATATCTTTATTTTTTAGGCAGGCCAGAGTTAAAACAGTGGGGAGCGGAAAGCGTCTTCGATGTGATTCAAATGGAATCCTTCTTCTTTTTTCACCATGGTAATCAGGTCGAATCGTACCGGAAGGTCAACAGCGAACTTGCGCAGATAAGCATCGGCCGAGCTTACGATGCGGCGGATTTTCCCGTTCGTTACGGCTTCTTCCGGTCGGCCGTACTCCGTATCCCTTCGCGTTTTCACTTCTACCACGACCAATACGCCCTCTTTTTCGGCCACGATGTCCAATTCTTTATGTCCGCATCGCCAGTTACGGTGACGGATAGCGTACCCTTGGGACAGCAAATATTCAGCGGCTTGCTGTTCTCCTTCCTTTCCCAATTCATTGTGTTCTGCCATCAGGGTCTGTTTGAGTTATTCACATTGCAAATTTATTAAAAATATGCCAACCTTGAGGTATCCTGGGCGAACAATTTGTCTGAGTCGCAGAGATGGAACCGATCTCTTGTTTTTGATGAAGCGACATGGAAAGTCGGGACAAACAGGTGCTGCCTGACGGATTTTCATTAATTTTGTAAAGGAGAAGCTTTTGCTTCTCAGACGAACGGGAGCAGGAGTTGTATCAATGGATAATCAAAAGGAAGATGACGGACGATAACTTTTATATGAAGAAAGCGCTTGAGGAAGCGCACAAGGCTTATGAAGAGGGAGATATTCCGGTCGGGGCCATAGTGGTATGCGGTCACCGCATTTTAGCGCGTGCCCATAACCTGACGGAGACGTTGACGGACGTGACGGCACATGCGGAAATGCAGGCCATCACGGCCGCAGCCAATGCCTTAGGCGGAAAGTATTTGAATGAATGTACCTTATATGTGACAATGGAACCCTGTGTGATGTGTGCAGGCGCCATAGGTTGGTCGCAGCTCAAACGTCTGGTGTATGGGGCAACGGATGAAAAACGCGGGTTCAAACGCTTTGCGCCGCAAGCTCTGCATCCTCGCACAGAAGTGACGGAAGGGGTGATGGCAGAGGAGGCTGCCGCCCTGTTGAAAGATTTTTTCAGGATGAGACGATAGATTTTTTCTATTTGATATCTTCAAAGTCGACATATTCTCCCTCGTCGTCATCGAAAATTTTGTGTGAGTTATGGCCATGAGCAGAGGTCGTGTCGCTTTTTTGATACCCTTGTTCCTTATGAGGTTCTGCCTGCGATGAATTTCCTCCCTTGGGAGAGAAAGACGACATCTTCTTTTTGACCTTTCCTAAAATATTGAGAACGGCGATGCAAGGCAATGCCAATACGGCGAATACGAAGCCTAATAAACATCCGAAAGTATTGCCCATAAATAACTTATTTGTTTGTGTTCATGAAATAAAGGCAAGAATCGTGCCAAAGTCATCGGCCCTTTCTGCTCCACGTAAGGAGAGACAGCACGACGTACCACGCGATGATGGCAGCAAAACAACTGAGCCCCAGGAATATAATCATAGGAATACAGGCCAGGATGAAAATAAACTTAATTTTATTTTCCAGCCAAGAAAGGTTCTTGAATTTGAGCGCGAACAAAGGAATCTCGGCCACTAAAAGAATACTGCAAGCCAATAGGCAAAGGAATAGATACAATGCGTTGAAATGCGGCGAAACCAAGAAGGAATGGTTGCCTACGATAAGCGAAGCCCAAAACAAGGTATTGGCCGGCGTCGGTACGCCGATAAACGAAGACGTTTGACGGGTATCCAGATTGAATTTGGCTAATCGTAAGGCAGAGAATGCTGCCATGAGAAAGGCCGTATAAGGCATGACGTAGCGTAAAGGAGCTATGAATGCCGGGTATGATACTTCATGGAACAGATAGAATATCATGGCAGAGGGAGCCACACCGAAGGTTACGACATCGGCCAATGAATCCAGCTCTTTCCCGATCGGCGAGGATACTTTCAGCAGCCGGGCAGACATCCCGTCGAAGAAGTCGAATACGGCACCGATGATAATGAACAGGAATGCTTTGCCGTAGTATCCGTGAAATGCGGCGCCCGCCGCTATACAGCCCGAAATGAGGTTGCAACAAGTGATGCTGTTGGGAATCTGTCGTGTGATGAAGTAGGCCATGATAATCGTGTCGAATTAGAGTTTGGCTATGATCGTTTCGTTTCCTACTGTCCTTTGCCCTAACTTCACGTTGACTTTCGTGCCGGCGGGGAGGTAAAGATCCACTCTGGAACCTAATTTGATGAACCCCATGTGCTCGTCAATGTAGCAGTCTTCGTCTTCACGGGCATAAGTGACGATGCGCCTTGCCATTGCGCCTGCGATTTGCCGTGCCATTATAAAGACGCCGTCCGGAGTCTCAATGACGATGGTAGAACGCTCGTTTTCTATGCTGGCCTTGGGTAGCCAGGCTTTATGGAAATTGCCGTTCTGATGGCCCACCAGCCTCACCGTGCCGTCTGCGGGAATCCAATTGGCATGCACGTTGGTCAGGCTCATGAAGATGGACACCATCAGTCGGCGGTCGTGAAAGTATTCGTTTTCGTCCACCTCCTCAATGACCACGATTTTGCCGTCAGCCGGAGCCACCACCACATTTTCCGTATCCCCTTCGAAACGTCTGATAGGACAGCGGAAGAAGTTAACCACCACGAGATAAATCCCGATGAAAATAACCACAGCCACATAAAACGGGATTTTGCTTTCAAAGGCATAGTAGAGGCTTGCGCTGAGCAATAGCAAGGCTATGCCTCCCCATACCAAAGTGTGAGTCCCTTCTCTATGTATGCAGATGTTCTTTAGCTTTTTTATATACCGTACAAATAAACAAACGATTGTATTAGCTTACAAAGTTAACTATATTAGCTTGACACGCAAACTTCCGTACTTTGTTTTTCTATAATAGATTTCTAAAAAGCTTTTTACCTGAAAAAAGGGACGTTTTCTTTTGTTCGTTTACGGAATGTGGCGTAACTTTACCCCATAAATCCATCTTACTTATTTTATCATTATGCAGGACTTCGTACATCTTCACGTGCATACCCAGTATTCCATCCTCGACGGCCAGGCCAGCGTGCAGCGTCTGGTAGATAAAGCGATGAAGGACTGTATGAAAGGAATGGCGATTACCGATCACGGCAACATGATGGCCATTAAAGAATTCTTTAATTATACCACAAAGAAGAACAGTGGTACGAATGCCGATATAAAACTGTGGAAGAAACGTATCTCTCTGTTGGAGAGCGGTGTGGATGCTGCGGCGACGGAGTGGACGGAAGGGCAGGCGAAGAAGCGTAAAGAGGCCGAAGAAATGAAACGGAAGGCCGAGGCCAACGGAGATCCGATTCCGGCAGAGGCTCATTATGAACCTGAGAATCAGCCCGAGTTCCCGCCGATAGAAGCACAGTTGGCTACGGCTCGTGATAAATTGACG
>JAJPYK010000079.1:5166-8683 GCA_021205005.1 Paraprevotella sp.
CTAAAAACCGCTTGTACAAGCGTATTTTCGGTTGTGAAATGTACGTGGAGCCCCGGCGTCTGGAGCAGATGGAGAAGGACAAAGACGGCAGGCGTTATCACTTGATCGTCTTGGCCAAGAATGAGATAGGCTACCATAATCTTATCAAGCTGGTATCCAAATCGTGGACGGACGGTTTTTATATGAAGCCGCGTACCGACCGTGTGGAACTGGAAAAGCACAGCGAAGGACTGATCATTTGTTCGGCCTGTATCGCGGGGGAGGTACCCCGAAAGATCCTGACCGGCGATATGGCCGGAGCGGAAGAGGCTGTGCAATGGTATAAGCGGGTTTTCGGGGACAATTATTATCTGGGGTTGCAACGCCATGAAGTGAAAGATCCGAACCAAAGGGCCAATAGGGAAACTTTTCCCTTACAACAGAGGGCCAATGCCAAACTGATCGAACTGGCCCGTAAGTATGACGTGAAGCTGGTTTGTACGAACGACTGTCATTTTGTGGAACAGTAAGATGCCGAGGCTCACGACCGGTTGATCTGTCTGAGTACGAACCGCGATCTGGACGACCCGAAACGGTTGCTCTATTCCAAACAGGAATGGTTCAAGACACGGGCCGAGATGAACGAGATCTTTGCCGATGTGCCTGAGGCCATGCGGAATACATGCGATATTTGCGACCAAGTGGAGTTCTACACGATAGACCACGCGCCGATCATGCCGAACTTTGCCATCCCTGAAGAGTTCGGCACAGAGGATGGGTATCGTAAAAAATATACGGATCAGGACCTTTTCGACGAATTTACACGTGACGAAAACGGTCGTGTCGTGCTCAGCGAAGAAGATGCTCGGCAGAAAGTGAAAAAACTGGGCGGTTGCGACAAGCTCTACCGTCTGAAGCTGGAAGCCGATTATCTGGCGGAACTGACTTACGCCGGTGCGGCTAAAATATACGGCGATCCCTTGCCGGAGAATGTGCGCGAACGCCTCAATTTCGAGTTGCATGTGATGAAGACGATGGGTTTTCCCGGTTACTTCCTCATCGTGCAGGACTATGTCAATGCGGCGCGTCACGAGTTGAACGTATCGGTAGGCCCCGGCCGTGGTTCTGCTGCCGGTTCTGCCGTGGCTTATTGCCTGGGCATCACGAAAATAGATCCGATAGAATACGACCTGCTGTTCGAGCGTTTCTTAAATCCCGATCGTATCTCTCTGCCCGATATCGATGTGGATTTCGATGATGACGGTCGAGGGAAAGTGTTGAGCTGGGTGACTCAAAAGTATGGCGAGGAGAAGGTGGCCCACATCATTACCTACGGTACGATGGCGACCAAACTGGCCATCAAAGACGTGGCCCGTGTGGAGAAGCTGCCGTTGGACATTTCCAACGGTCTGTGCCAGCTCATTCCGGACAAACTGCCCGACGATGAGAACGGGAAATCCCGCAAAATGAACCTACCGAATGCCATTTCCTGTATCCCCGAGTTGCAGCAGGCCGAGGCATCGCCCAACCCTTTGCTGCGCGACACGATCCGCTATGCCAGGATGTTGGAAGGTAATGTGCGCAATACGGGCGTGCATGCGTGCGGCGTGATCATTTGTCGGGACGACGTATCGGACTGGGTGCCGGTAAGTACGGCCGAGGACAAGGAAACTGGAGAGAAACTCCGTTGCACACAGTACGAAGGGTCGGTGATAGAAGATACCGGCCTGATCAAGATGGACTTTTTAGGACTGAAAACGCTGTCTATCATCAAGGAGTGTCAGGCCAACATACGGGACAGTCTCGGTTTGGATATAGACGTGGATGACCTGGACATCAACGATCCGGCTACCTATCGTCTATATTGCGACGGGCGCACTATCGGCACGTTCCAGTTCGAGTCGCCGGGCATGCAGAAATATCTCCGGGAATTGCAGCCCTCTACATTCGAGGATCTGATTGCCATGAACGCGCTTTACCGTCCGGGACCGATGGACTACATCCCTGACTTTATCGACCGTAAACAAGGCCGCAAGCCGGTGGAGTATGACATCCCTTGCATGGAGAAGTACCTGAAAGATACCTACGGCATCACCGTTTATCAAGAGCAAGTGATGTTGCTTTCGCGACAGTTAGCCAACTTTACGAGAGGCGAGAGCGACACCCTGCGCAAAGCGATGGGAAAGAAGCTGATCGAGAAGTTGAACCACATGTACCCGAAATTCATCGAGGGCGGAAAGAAAAACGGGCACGACCCGAAGGTGCTGGAAAAAATATGGGCCGACTGGAAGAAGTTCGCTTCCTATGCCTTCAACAAGAGTCATGCTACGTGCTATTCCTGGGTGGCTTATCAGACGGCTTACCTGAAAGCCAACTTCCCGGCCCAGTATATGGCCGCCGTGATGAGCCGAAGTTTGGCCAATATCACGGATATAACGAAGCTGATGAGCGAATGCAAGAGCATCGGTATCAATACGTTGGGACCGGATGTCAACGTTAGCCGCCGTAAATTCGGCGTCGACGCGGACGGCAATATCCGTTTCGGTCTCGGAGCGGTCAAGGGACTGGGCGACTCGGCGGTGGATGCCATCGTGAAGGAGAGGGAGGCTCACGGACCTTACAAAGACGTGTTCGACTTCGTGCAGCGGGTCCCGAGCGGGGCCGTGAAGCGGAACAACATCGAAAGTCTGGTATTGTCGGGAGCTTTCGACTGCTTCGAAGGGATCACCCGCGAGCAGTATTTTGCAGCCAACGACAAAGGAGAAAGTTTCATTGAGCAGTTGGCGCGTTACGGTGCTCGTTACCAGACTGATCGGAGTACGGCAGTGAATTCGCTTTTCGGCGATATGGAGATGGTGGAAATCGCCACCCCCGAAATCCCGAAAGCCGAACCGTGGAGTTCGCTCGACCGGCTCAACAAGGAGCGCGACCTCGTGGGCATCTATCTGTCGGCCCATCCGTTGGACGATTATGCCGTGATTTTGCAAGACGTGTGCAACGTGCACATGGCCGATCTGAAAGACCTGTCCCCCTATGTCAATCGCGAACTCAACCTCGGAGGAATGGTGACGGGCGTGCGGAAAGGCGTTTCCAAGACGGGAAAGCCTTACGGTATCGTAACGATAGAAGACTATACCGGGGCTTACGAACTGGCTCTGTTCGGACAAGACTGGGCTACGTGGAGTTCCTATATGGACGTGGGCAACACCTTATATATAACAGCCAGATGCCAGCCCCGGCAATGGGATCCGAGCCGGTTGGAATTCAGTATCGGCCGTATCGACTTTTTGGACGACGTGAAAGACCGCTTGGTGGAAAAGATCACCATATCCGTCGGTCTGGATGCCTTGGATGATGACATCGTCCTGTCGCTTTCCGACATCGTGAAAGAGAGTCCGGGCAATACGGATTTGTATTTCCACATTCTCGATCCGCTGGGACAGATGAATCTGACGATGCAATCCAAGCGTACGAAAGTGTCCGTTAAAAAGAATTTAATTTTCTATATTCAGAGCAATCCCTCCCTGTCGTATAAAAT
>JAJPYK010000161.1 GCA_021205005.1 Paraprevotella sp.
TTGGGTTTGTTGTCTCAAGGAAAGAGAGCCGGTATGGAAGATGCTCTTATCCGGACCGTTTCAGTCGGTATTCCTGCATTCTTCCTCCTGTTGTTCACACTTATCGGTACCGTCGGCATCAACCTGATTGATGTGGAACAACTGAAGCGTGAACTGGCTTTGCGTGTCGCTTGCGGGGCATCTAAGAAAAGCATCATGAATATGATTATTGTGCAGAATGCCGTAATCACCGGATTATCCTCCATTCCCGGAATCATTATCATTTTATTTAGTTTCCCATTCAATACTTCATTGCCGGTTGTCGGGTTCACCCTCGTTCTGACCATGCTGCTGTCTCTTCTGTGTGCGTTGTATCCGGCCCTTAAGATATTCAGCATGAAGCCAGCGGAATTGCTAAAGGAGGAATGAAGATGAAAGGAATGTGGATTATACTATGCTTGAGTGCTTTGGCACCCTCGCTGTCGGCACAGGAGGAGAAGCGGCAACTGACTATCGAGGAAGCTATGATGCTGGGTCAAGCTAAGTCGGTGGCATCAATGGAAAACCGGAACAATGCGCTGAAATCATATTGGAGATTCCGAGACTATAAGGCAGACAGATTACCGGGCATATCGTTTTCCGGAACGCTTCCCTCGCTGAACAAGCAACTGAATTCATACCAACAGGAAGACGGATCGTACAAGTTCATACCCAACAACTATTTGAGCGAATATGTAGGCCTTACCGTAAGGCAGGTCATACCTTTTACCGGGGGAGAAATCTATCTCGAATCCAATCTCGAACGGATGGATCAGCTTGGTGCTGGAGGAACGGGACGTTTCCTGGCCGTTCCGTTTACAGTCACCTTGTCGCAGCCGTTGTTTGCTTACAATCCGTACAAGTGGGAGAAAAAGGTTGAGCCGCTGACGCTCGAGACGATTACATCGGAATAGGTGGCCATTCTCGAAAATGAGAATATCTCCACGGTTTCTTCTTATTTCGACTTGCTGACTTCAATGTCCAATCTCGAGAGTGCCCGTCAGAACGAGCGGAATGCTTCTGAACTGTATAAAGCGGCTTGTGCAAAGGGGGAAATCGGAACTATCTCCGACAGTGACCTGATGCAATTGAGGGTAGGGCTGCTGAATGCCAATGCCAATGTACTTACAGCCGAAAACGATTATCTCGAGAAGATGAATGCGCTTAAAAATTATCTCGGATTAGATGAAAACACCGAAATAACGCCTGTAGTCCCGGACGTGAAAACGATTCCTTCAGTCAGTATAGAAGATATCCGGCGGAAAGCGTATGAGAACAACCCGATATATGATAATTTCAAAATCAGGCTGATTGAAGCCGAAGCCAATGTAGTCAAAGAGAAGCGGGAACGGTTCCCTGATGTGAACCTGAATCTGTCTGTGGGTACGACCGGCAGTCATCCGACCTTGGGCGGAGCGTATACTCATTTAGGTAACCGGCAGATCGCCCAAATCGGTATCAGTGTTCCTATCCTCGATTGGGGAAAAAGAAAGGGAAACTATATTCAAGCCAAAGCCGACTATGATCTCACCGTGAGCAAGACGGAAAGGGAGGAGCGCGAGTTCAACGAGAAAGTCCGGATATTGGCAGAAGACTTTTTGGACCAGCAGAAACTTGCAAAAATCTATCGGGAAGCTGAGTCGGTGGCTCTGGAACGTTATAATATCGCGTTGAACAGATTTGCTGTCGGAGATATCAGCGTCACTGATCTCAACTATGCAGAGCAGGAAAAAGATAATGCCCGGCGGAACTATATATACCAGTTATATTTGTCGGGGCTCTATTACTATAACCTGAGATATATCACCCTCTTCGACTTCGAAAAGGGGACAAACATTGTTTACGATTACGAATATAAAAGATAATGCCATGATGGACAGAAAATTGTCTGATAAAGACATACGCAGGAAAAAAATGACGAGATATGTGAGGATCGCTGCGGCGATAGGCGGTCTCGTCGTTATTTCGGTTGTGATCGCGAATTTCGTACGTCCGGGGCTGAACTTGGAATCTGTCGATACGGCACAAGCATCGAAGGGAACATTGGAAGTTTCGGTAGGGGCTACGGGTACCGTCACGCCTTTTTATGAAGAGAACATCACGTCGCCCATCTCCACGAAGATATTGGAAGTTTATAAAAAATCGGGCGAACAAGTACATAAAGGAGATACGATCCTCAGATTGGATTTGTCTTCGGCCAACATCGGTCTGCAGGAGGAAGCCGATGCCGTAGAAATCCAAAAGTATAAGCTGGAGCAGTTTCGTACCCAGGCTGTGAGCGAAATCAGCGATATGGAGAAGCAGGTGGCCATAGATGACATGCGACTGAAAAGGATGAAAGTGCTGATGACCAACGAACATTATCTCGACAGTATAGGGACCAGCACCGAGGATATGGTACGTCAGCGGGAACTGGACTATGAAGTGGCGAAACTCCAGTTCGAACAGTTGAATTTGAGCTATGAGAACAAGAAAAAGATAGTGGCGTCCACACTGAAAGTCAATGAACTCGAATACGGTATTTCCGAGCGGAAGTTGTCTCTTAAACGGAAAGAATTCGTGGATGCAGGTGTGCTTGCGCCTTTTGATGCCACATTGTCGTGGGTAAACGAGGCTGTGGGCTCCGGTGTAGTCCAAGGGGGACAGTTGGCCATATTGTCGGATCTGAGCAGATTCAAGGTCAAGGCGGAAATTTCTGACAGCTATGCCGGACAATTCAATGTGGGGAGCCGTGTGGAGGTAAAAATAGGAAATCTGTCTCTGTCCGGTGGCATAGAGAATATCGTACCTTCGGTATCCGACGGAAAAATAAGTTTCACCGTAGTTTTGGATGATGCGTCGAACAAATCCCTGCGTCCGGGGCTTAGGGCCGATGTCTATGTAGTGACTTCCATCAAGGAAAACGTCATCATGATACCGAACAGGGCTTATTATTCCGGTCCGGGAGAATATCAACTCTGGATAGTGAATGGCGGACACGCGGAAAAGCGTACTGTGCTTTTGGGTGAGAGCAGTTCATTATATGTGGAAGTTGTTGATGGTATTCATCCCGGAGAGACCGTTATCGTTTCGAACATGAATGAATTTAAGACGAAAGATAAGTTAAAAATCAGATAAGGAACATTTTTGCTTCTTGCTTGCGAGAGCCTATAACGGGCGGCAGAATGACAAAACGGCTGTTTTTTAGGTCGAAAGTAGGCGTTTATCGTTTTTTTAGCTAATTTTGTGACTTAAAATATTGCATTCGTATGATAACCATTGACCAACTGAAAGATGTAAAAACGCGGACCGAAGCGCTTTGCCGCTATCTGGATATTGATAACAAGAAAATCCAAGTGGAAGAAGAGCAACTCCGTACGCAGGTGCCGGGCTTCTGGGACGATGCCAAGGCCGCAGAGGAGCAGATGAAGAAAGTGAAGGGTTTGCAGAAATGGATTGACGGTTATAAGGAGGTCAAAACCCTTTGCGACGAGCTGGAGCTGGCATTTGATTTTTATCGGGAGGACATGGTTACCGAGGAAGAAGTGGATGACCTGTATGCCCGGACGATAGGAGCCCTGGAGGACTTGGAACTGCGCAATATGCTGCGGCAGGAAGAAGATTCTATGGATGCCGTACTGAAAATCAATTCCGGCGCGGGCGGTACGGAAAGTCAGGATTGGGCGTCAATGCTGATGCGCATGTATATGCGTTGGGCTGAGGCACACGGATATAAATGTACGATATGCAATTATCAGGATGGCGACGAGGCCGGAATCAAGACGGTTACCATGCAGATAGAAGGCGAGTTTGCCTATGGCTATCTGAAGTCGGAGAACGGTGTGCATCGTCTGGTGCGCGTCTCTCCTTATAATGCCCAGGGCAAGCGCATGACTTCGTTTGCTTCCGTATTCGTAACGCCCTTGGTAGACGATACTATCGAGGTGTATGTCGATCCGGCCCGTGTGTCGTGGGATCTGTTCCGTTCCGGCGGTGCAGGCGGACAGAATGTTAATAAGGTGGAGACCGGCGTGCGTCTGCGCTATCAATATAAAGATCCCGATACGGGTGAGGAGGAAGAAATTCTCATCGAGAATACGGAGAGCCGTAAGCAACTGGAGAACCGCGAGAATGCCATGCGCCTCTTGAAGTCGCAACTCTACGAGCGTGCTTTGGAAAAACGCAAGGCGAAACAGGCCGAGATCGAGGCCGGAAAGAAGAAAATAGAATGGGGAAGCCAGATACGCAGTTATGTGTTTGATGACCGTAGGGTGAAAGATCATCGCACGAACTACCAGACTTCCGACGTGAACGGCGTGATGGACGGAAAGATAGACGGATTCATCAAAGCTTATTTGATGGAATTTGCCGGAGAAGGACAGGTTTAATCTTAAAATGATAAGACTATGAGCATAAAAAAAGAAAACCGGCGGGCTAAGCGGGAAGCCCGTGAAGAGAAACAGCGCAGTCATGCGATCAAGTCGCTGATGTGGGCTGTGGCTGTATTGGTCGTTTTAGGAATCATCGCTTTTGCTATCATGGGTAATGAGTTTTGAAATAGAGCGTAAGTTTCTGGTCGTGGGCGAATTCAAGTCCAAGGCCTATGCCAGCAGTCGGATCCGTCAGGGTTACATCATGTCGGGCGGGAGAGCTACGGTAAGAGTCCGCATCCGTGACGATAAGGGTTATCTTACCATCAAGGGGCCGTCGGACAAAGCCGGGATTTCACGGTATGAGTTCGAGACGGAAGTGGCGTTACAGGATGCGCAGGACTTGATGAGACTGTGCGAACCGGGTGTGGTGGATAAGACGCGCTATTTGGTTCGGGCCGGTCGTCACGTGTTCGAGGTGGATGAGTTCTATGGTGAAAACGAGGGGCTTGTCATGGCCGAGGTAGAGCTTTCTGACGAGCAGGAAGCTTTCGAGAAGCCCGATTTCATCGGGAAAGAGGTTACCGGCGACCGTCGTTACTATAACTCTCACTTGAGGACTTATCCTTATAAACTTTGGGGTAAGGCCGATCAATGATCTTGTGCGTGTACCGTACCTTCTTATTTCGGTAAGGTCACGAACGCTTGAGGGCGGAAACGCCGGAGCAAGAGCTTTTTCTGTTCAGTGATTTTTTCAAACCGCAGGTATGAGACGGAAATGGCGAGATTTTTTTTATTTTTCCAAGGCCGATCGGCGTGCGTTTCTGCTGTTGGCCTGTCTGCTGATGGGCATTGCTCTTACGGCGTCTTTCTTTCTGTGGTTCGGCGATTTTGTACCGGAGGGACGGACAGAAGCGGAGGCCCCCGAGTATGCACCTTTTCTTCATGATTTGATTACCGACAGTACAGATACGCGTAAGTCCGATCTGGTTTATGCACAGCTTTCCTCGAGAAAGGTCGAAACCTTTGTTTTCGATCCGAATACGGCCGATTCGTCAACTTTGTTGAGGCTGGGGCTTACTTCGTGGCAGGTGCGCAATATCTATAAATTCCGTGCGCGTGGAGGACGTTACCATCGTCCGGAAGATTTTTCCAGACTTTACGGTCTGACCAAAGGGGATTACGATCGTTTGCGTCCTTACATCCGTATTGCCGATGAGTTTAGATTGATGTCCGATTTGCGGTCGGTCACGGTCGCGGAGGAGGATAGCATGACGCCCCACGTCCGGCAGGAAAAGTTTGCAGAGGGAGTCCAAGTAGATCTGAACGAGGCCGATACGACCATATTGAAAAAGATTCCGGGCATAGGTCCTTATTATGCCCGTCGGATTGTGGACTACCGTACACGGTTAGGTGGTTTCGTGTCCGTGGCACAGTTGGCTGAAATCGAGGGATTGCCTGATGACATCGGCCGTTGGTTTACGCCGCCGTTTCCGGTTGTGCCGTCGCTTTATATCAACCGTATGTCGGTCACAGCCCTGCGCCGTCACCCTTATTTGAATTTCTATCAGAGTAAGGCCATTGTGGAGCATCGCCGCAAGTATGGGGCTATAAAAAAGTTGCAAGCGCTCTCGTTGTATGAGGAGTTTTCTCCTGCCGATCTGGAACGTTTGCAACCTTATGTGAATTTCGAGGAATGACTGGGGAGCCTTTATCCCCGGTTTATTTCTCGCTGTATCCGGCAATGCGGGATATCTTTTTCGGAATCTCCGTATTGTCGATGCGTCCGATAAAGGCGTCGGCTCCTACGCCGATGGCGAATACCGGTACGTAACCATTGGAATGCCCTTCGCTTTGCCAACCGATCATGGCTTTCTTGGCCATCAGTTTTCGAGCCGTGGAAGCAATGACATTCTCACTGGCATACAGAGTCTTTGTGTCTTTAGCTACTCTTTCACAGAATTTTTTCATACGCTTGTTTCAATTCTGCCGTTTCACTGTCGTCCAACGGAATTTGCGTCCAAAAACCGAATCCGTCTTGTAATTGCTTACGGACAAACTCCCAAGTGAAGTTTTTCCCTTCTTTTTGTTGTTGTCGGGCAATCATTTTGCTGAATGCCACGGAACTTTGTCTCTGGTATTTCAGTAGATCGGTGTGCAACTCATATTTTCCAGTACCCAAAACAAGGCCTCCTGTCTCGTGGTCGGCGGTGATGACAATCAGGGTTTCATCGGGATGTTGTTCGTAGAATTCATATGCCACCTTTACGGCATTGTCCATGTCTACGACCTCTTTGAAGGCAGTGGCCACATCGTTGCTATGGCAGGCCCAGTCTATTTTTCCTCCTTCAATCATCATGAAAAAACCGTCGGTTTGCTTCGCGCTGAGGAAGTTGATGGCAGCTCGTGTAATGTCTTGCAAGGTCATATCGCCCTTTTTTCGGTCGATGGCGTAAGGGATACAGGTTTTGTCGGCCTGGCTGGCAGCTTCGGTTTGCAACAAAAGCATTTTGTTTGCTTTCGGTGCTTTTTTTCTGAAGTCTGCATATCCGCGGGCGATGGTGTAACCGGCGTTCGTGCATTGTGTATATAGGTCGGGCTCTCCGTTCTGTACGGTGTCTTTCGGACACAGAAAATCCGATCCCGCATAGAAATCGAATCCGGCGGAAATGAGGTCTTTCCCGATCTGGTGATACATGGTGCGCTCTTTCACGTGGGCATAGAACGCTGCGGGAGTAGCATGATCCACAGATACGCTCGTGGCTATTCCCACGGCCTTCCCTTCTTCTTTGGCTTTCACGGCGATGCTGTTGACGCGGGTCGTCAGGTCGGCCTCAACTCCCAATGCCCCGTTCTTGGTTTTGTAACCGCTGGAAAGTGCGGTTCCTGCGGCTGCCGAGTCGGTCACACCGTTTGTGGCGGAATAGGTTGTGACCAGGCCTGTGAATGGGAATTGTGCGAAACAAAGCGGCGAGGTGCCGATACGTCCGTCTACGGCTGCCAAGTAAGTTTCCGTACCGTTTACTTGGTTTACGCCCATGCCGTCGCCGATAAAGTAGAATACATACTTGGCTTTTCCCTGTGCTTTTACAGTACAGATCAGGCAAATAGCCATACACAAAAGCAGGATTTTCCTTTTCATCATCTTATCAGAATAATAGTTACTTAGTACTACTGTCAAAGTTAGGCATTAATTCAGTAAGCAGCGCGATAAGTCTTATGTTTTATGGCATTGTAATCTTAACGTAACGATATTATGTAATTAGTGAGACAAAAAAATAATAATAGAAGGGAAGAAATAAGATTTTGCGAGGTCATTTATGTTTTTTTTCTGTAATTTTGCGCCACGTTTAGTGCGGTAAAAAGATTTAGGTATGGTAAAACAATGTACATTCATCTTTGGTTGTCTGGCTTTAGGCGACCTTGTAGTGTGGGCTACGGGAGTGAAGCTCCCCGGTAGTGTGATTGGCATGCTACTTCTGACCCTCTTTTTGCAGTTAGGGTGGGTAAAGCTTCGTTGGGTGAAAGGATTTTCCGATTTCTTAGTAAGCAACATGGGGTTCTTTTTTGTTCCACCCGGCGTGGCATTGATGCCTTACTTTGACGTGATAGCCAAAGAGTTCTGGCCGATTTTCATCGCTACGGTGGTGAGTACGGTATTAGTGTTAGTGGTTACGGGGCATGTACATCAATTGGTAAGAAGACATGGAGTATCTAAAAAGTAATTTTTTCTTAATTGCACTGACATTTGGCGTGTATTTTCTGGCCAAACGGTTGCAAGCGCGTACAGGTTGGGTGATACTGAATCCTATTCTTTTGGCCATCGCCTTTTTGATCGGCTTTTTAAAGCTGACGGATATACCTTATGATACATATGCCAAGAGTGCGTCTATCATCGACTTTTGGCTTCAACCGGCTATCGTGGCTTTGGGGGTGCCGCTTTATTTGCAACTCAAAAGCATACGGCGGCAGTTGTTGCCGGTGTTGATATCGCAATTGGTCGGTTGTTTTGTGGGGATCGTGTCGGTCGTGTTGACTGCTAAGTGGATGGGGGCTTCCAATGCCGTGATTATCTCGCTGGCTCCGAAATCAGTAACTACGCCTATTGCCATGGCCGTAACCGAGTCGCTGAACGGCTTCCCGTCTTTGTCGGCGGCCATCGTTGTGTTGGTCGGTTTGTTTGGAGCGGTATGCGGA
>JAJPYK010000036.1 GCA_021205005.1 Paraprevotella sp.
CGTCTATATATATATAGGAATGATGGTATCCCCGAGGTTGACGTGTTTTGAAGAGTGACATAATTATTTCGGTTTAATTTGATCCAATGACTGCAAAGGCGCCTTGTGTTTGTAGGAGGCTTTCAACTCCGTTCCGGCCCTCTTCGGACGCCAAACGAATATATCTTCTTTATTGAGCGGACGAATATAATCGAACCAGGCAAAATTAGTCAAATAAAGCCGATTGGCCGGTATCTGAACAATAGGATAAATCACCCCCGTAGCCGCAGGCATCCAGATTTTATCCATCTTACGTTCTTTCATATACAGCTTGAGTTCCGTGGTTTCCGTGTAGTTCAGCCCTATCATCAAACTATCATCATCGAACATGTAATAGTCTACATAGACATTGCCGTTAACCCAGGTCTCTTGCATCTCCCCGTCTTTGAAATAAGAGGTCATCTCCTTTCCGGCCACTTGATTGTAGTGCACCGAATCGATGCGTTCTACCGAAAGTGTCTGGTCTATCACATGTATTTTGTCTATCGTCGAGTCATTCATATAGACTTTAATGACTTCGCCCAGCACCTGTTGTCCGCCGTTCCACACAATCGGGTCGCGATACATCGTCATGCAAGAGTCTTTCGTATTGTAAACTAACGAATCGCAGACGGACTGCACATCTTGTCGATAAGAACGGACCTTATGATAGGCACGCATCTCTCTGTACATCGTATCCGTGTGCATATAAAAGGAATAGACCTTGAACGTATCGGCGTGCATATACATGGTGTCCTTTGGGGAGAAATCGATGGCCACGGCGCTGTCTGCGGCTTCGGAATAACCGGTGATCTCGTTGTAGAAACAATAGTTCCCCGTAAACATATTCTTATTGACCTCGTCGGTATAGACCACATTGTTGAATCCCTTCCCGATGCCGGCCTTACTGTCGTAATACAAGCTGTCTCCCACCATCTTACGTCCTTTATTGGTCAAGATGGAACGATCCAGCAATATGGCTTGTTCGGTCTGGGTATTATAAAATCCCGATTCAGAATAAATGTGATTATCGCCGCTATCTATGTTGGAAGGACCGACGATCTCGGCCATGCTCGTTTGGGTGTTGTAATTCAACGTATCGGAAATCAAAGTGAATTTGGGATTCACTAACTTCACGTTGTAATTGAATACAGCCTGTCGCGTAGGCGGACTGTATTGTCCCCAATCCGAGGTCAATACATTATCCTTATCGATCAGCTTTCCACCTTCGAAGAAATATCCTAATTCATACAATCGGTCGTAATCCAAACTATCGGTATAAAGTTTTGAATCCCGGTGAGTCAGCACCACATTGTGCCGCACACGCGCCAACTGATCCATACCATTATAGAGCAGCACATCCCCTACCAAGTTCAGCGTATCACCCTGTATCATCTTGACATGGCCGAAAGCATCGTATGAATTCGTAGCCTCATAAAAACATGCGCTATCGCAATACATCAGCACGCCGTCATGCTGGAATTGCACATGTCCTGTCAAAATCTGCGCACCGGGATGACGGTATTGGTCATAAGAAAGTTGATCGGTATGCAATAAGATCACTTTCGTTTTAGACTGCTCACGAGGCTTCTTATCGGCAGCATAAACGACAGCAACGTAAAGCCCAAACAGGCATAGAATACAAAAGAGAAGTAATCTATGCCCATCGTTTATTCTTTTTTTCGATTTTACATTCCTCATTTTTTGATCCATCCGGGATATTCGAAATCACAGTTTCTCCAATCTTCATTGATCCGCACATAAGTAGATGCTTGTTTTTCCTTAATCCACTCGTTGATCTTTTGTTCCTGCAATTTAGACATAACCACTTCTTTCAGTACTTGGAAGTCTTCCGACATGGAAGCGCGATGAGGTTTGATATGTGATTTCAACTTCACAATGGCACAGACTTCCTTATCCTTGGAATTTACCATCATAAACGGTTGGGAGATCTCGCCGGTATTCATCGTTGAAACGACCTTGGCAATCTCTGCCGGAAGTTCCTGAAGTTGGAAACGCGACGTTCTTATATTCTCTCCTGATGCCTGATCGTATTTCACATTCGTCATCAGACCGCGATTGTTGCGGCTGTCTTTGTCATCGGATAGATAAGAAGCCGCATCTTCGAAACTATACTTTTCTTTACGAAGATCTTCTGCAATGGAATCCATACGCACCATAGTGGAATCGATATCAGCCTGAGCCAGTTTCGGTTTACGAAGGATATGACGAACTTTGATCTTATCCCCGCGCTTATCTACCAACTGAATGATATGAAAACCGTATTCAGACTCCACGACCTTAGATATCGTCGTAGGGTCTGTCAGACTGAAAGCCACATTGGCAAAGGCCGGATCCAATTCGCCTCGTCCTACGTAATCGGGCATTTCACCTCCATAACGTGCCGAGGCCGGGTCTTCTGAGTATAAGATTGCTAACGTAGAAAAAGACGACTCACCGGAATTGATGCGTTCCGTATAATCTCTCAGCTCCGCTTTTACACGCTCGATCTCTTCTTGTGGGATACGAGGCTGTTGAGTAATGATCTGAACCTCCACTTGAGCCGGAATCCAAGGCAAACTATCCTCCGGCATATCTTTAAAGTAGCGACGTACTTCCGCCGGGGTCACCTTAATATCCGAAGTCAGATTCGTCCGCACTTTCTGCACGGTGTATTGCTCTTTCATGGATTCATACATCATTTCACGTATCTGCGTCATCGTCTTATGATAGTATTCCTCCAGCTTCTCTTTTGAACCGGCTCTCATAGTCAAGTAATTCAGACGAGCTTCCACATTGGCCGTTATTTCAGAGGGTTCGACCTCAATACTATCCAATTGAGCCTGATGCAGGAACAACTTTTGAATGGCTAACTGTTCCGGAATGACACAATACGGATTACCTGAAATATTAGTTCCGAAATCCATGCGCGCCGCCTCTACGTCCGACCGGAGAATCGCTTCATCTCCCACGACCCAGATCACCTCATCCACCACATGGTTCGGGCTTTGCGCAAACAAATGTATTTGCATACCTAAAAGGAATGCAAATACACCTACGAACTTTTTTAAAAGACTCATATACCTATTTATTCTAAAACGTGCTACGAAGATAACGTTATTCAGCACGGCCTCAATGGTTATTAACCGTATTTAATGCCTCTTTGTATATTTCAACCTTATACTTTTCTCTTAGCTTACGCACGAATTCCGATTCGCAAACAGCTTGATAATCGGATATTACTTCACCGCGTACATCAGTCCATTCTTTCGGTTTCTTCAGCTTCTTGCCATATACAGCCGTAAAAGGATAGAATTCAGAAGCTGTAGGTTCTTTCTTCTCTTTAAAAACCAAATGATCCACAAAAGGATTATCTCCTTTCTTAAAGAGATTCTTCTCTACCCGAATCTGTTTCACTGAATCCTGATTAAACGTAGCACGCAATGTATCAATCCAGCGAGATTCATCCACCGATCTCAGCAACTTTCTCACTTGCTTCAGCAACTCCTGATTTTTACAATGGTATACTACACCTTTGTAACGAGGCTCATCCCATTTATATTTCGACTTATTCGCCTTGAAGTAGGCTTCCAGCCCCGTTGTATCCTTGGCAGCTTTATCCCACACTTCACGAGTACTGATTTCGTAGAGCAGTAGTCCGTCATGATATTCTTGGATTAAATACTTCAGGTTCTCGTCATGAGCACACAATTCTTGGGTCTTCTGCGCTATCACATCCTCTGCCGACAGTTTTCCATCAGACAGCTTGACCAAAGAATCTATGGCCACAGCAGCCATCCGTTCTTTTAAACCGCGTTGCTCCAGGAAGCTCTTTAATTGAGGCTTCATCGTATTATAATCGTCCAACTGCTTTCGGTTCTTCATATATAATATATGATAACCCATCGGAGTTTGAAAAGGCTTAGATATATCCCCAACTTTCATCGCGAATGCTTGATCATCAAACTCCTTTACGGGCTGCCCTTTGGCAATCCAGCCTAATTCACCTCCACGCATCGCAGTTCCCTTGTCATCAGAACATTGTTTGGCCAACTCGGAGAAATCAGCCCCTTGTTGCAACGCCGTATAAATAGAATCTATACGTGTTTTTGCTTTAGCAAGCTCTTCGGGAGAAGCCTTCTGAGGCACGGCTACCATAAT
Organism: Paraprevotella sp.; assembly: GCA_021205005.1. Taxonomy (GTDB): domain Bacteria; phylum Bacteroidota; class Bacteroidia; order Bacteroidales; family Bacteroidaceae; genus Paraprevotella. Next base: position 4,180 of record JAJPYK010000036.1, read on the forward strand.
ATGAGCCGGGAGAATCAATCCATCCGGACCTACGGACGCTTTTAAACTCTCATAGTAATTCTTCAGTTCTTTATCTTCGGCATCCTGAGACACAAAATAGGGACGTATCTGCTGGTCGCGATAAGAGTTGAATTCTTTCTTGAAGGACGAGAGCGTATCATAGTGTGCATCTAAAGCCGCTTCTACCTTTAACTTATAGTTGACAAACAAATCAACGTATTCATCTACCGTTTTTTTATCCACCGCACTCTCTCCATTGTTCTTGTTGAAATTATACTCGAACTCTGAACGAGGAACATCCTTACCATTGATCTTCATTACGACTGGATCATTGCTTTGTGCACAGATAAACCCTGTCAGACACAATGAGCAACACCACAATGCAATCTTTTTCATTCCTTTCATCTTATTCCGGACGACTATAATTAGGAGCCTCACTCGTTATGGTCACGTCATGCGGATGACTCTCCAAAACACCGGCATTTGTAATTCTGACGAACTTGGCATTATGCAGCTCTTCTATCGTATGGGCACCGCAGTATCCCATACCGGAACGCAGACCACCCACTAATTGAAAAATCACCTCTTGTACAGTACCCTTATACGGCACACGTCCGGCAATACCTTCCGGGACCAATTTCTTCACTTCTTTCACCGAGGATTGGAAATAACGATCTTTAGAACCACATTCCATAGCCTCAAGAGATCCCATGCCTCTATATGATTTAAATTTACGTCCATTGAATATAATGGTATCTCCGGGAGATTCTTCCGTACCGGCCACTAATGAGCCAATCATCACACTGTATCCGCCTGCCGCCAACGCCTTGACAACATCACCCGAATAGCGCAAACCACCGTCGGCAATCAAAGGTATCCCTGTACCTTTCAAGGCCGAAGCTACATCATAAATGGCCGACAGTTGAGGAACACCCACACCGGCCACGACTCGGGTCGTACATATAGAACCCGGACCTATCCCCACTTTCACACCGTCAGCACCAGCCTCGACTAACATCTTGGCAGCTTCTCCCGTAGCGATATTCCCCACAATAATGTCTACATTAGGAAATTCAGACTTGGCAGCCTTTAATTTCTCCACCACATATTTAGAATGTCCATGCGCCGTATCGATAATGATGGCGTCGGCACCAGCTTCCACCAAAGCCCGCATGCGGTCCAAAGTGTCATCTGTCACGCCTACCCCCGCAGCCACGCGCAGACGGCCTTTCTCGTCCTTACAGGCCATAGGTTTATCTTTGGCTTTCGTAATATCCTTATAGGTAATCAATCCAACCAGACAACCATTCTTATCTACAACCGGCAACTTTTCGATCTTATTTTCTTGTAAGATCTTAGCAGCAGCAGAGAGGTCTGTCTGCTGATGTGTCGTCACCAAATGCCGGGAAGTCATCACTTCATCGATCTTCCGATCCAACTGTTGCTCAAAACGCAGATCACGATTCGTCACGATACCCACAAGTTTCTTATCATCATCTACCACAGGTATACCTCCGATGTGATACTCACTCATGATGTTCAATGCATCGCCCACCGTACTGCCACGCTTAATTGTCACGGGATCATTAATCATACCATTCTCCGCACGCTTCACGATAGCCACCTGACGGGCTTGTTCTTCTATTGACATATTCTTATGAATCACTCCTATACCGCCTTCACGAGCAATCGCAATCGCCATCGGAGCCTCGGTTACCGTATCCATGGCAGCCGTGACAAAAGGCACTTTCAAGTCAATGTGGCGTGAAAACTTCGTGGACAATTCCACTGTACGGGGCAATACTTCTGAATAACTGGGGATTAACAATACATCATCGTAGGTTAATCCATCCATCACGATCTTATCTGCAATAAATGATGACATAGACTTTGAATTTATTGCATGCAAATATACGCATATTTATTGGAACTACGATGCTTTTTGTGTTTTTTGTGATAAATCGTTCCGCTTTATCCGACCAAACGTTCTTCTCCGTTCTTATAATGGGAAAAAGAGGCATTCTTTACCTCTTTCTTACACGAAAGGAAAGCTATTAATTAGCCATTTCCGAAATAAATTTAATACGGACCAAACGAACTTCTTCTTCCGTATATTCGTCACCGAGTTCCTCCATCGCCACGTTCAGATTATCGGTTTCCGAATATTTGAAATATTTATAAATATCCAACAAATGATCCTCATCCATCGCCTCGTCCAGAAAATAATCTATATTGATTTTTGTCCCGGAGTACACGATAGCCTCAATCTCATCCAACAATTCATTAAAATAGATACCTTTTGCCGATGCGATATCATCCAATGCCACTTTACGATCAATACTCTGGATGAGACTTACTTTCAGTTTCGACTTATTAGCCACCGTACGTACGCGCAAATCCTCCGGACGCTCGACTTCATTTTCCTCGCAATACCGGCGTATCAGTTCACAGAACTCTTCCCCATAGCGCCGGGCCTTTCCTGCCCCTACCCCTGGAAGGTTCTGCAACTCTTCAATAGTAATGGGATAAACTGTAGCCATAGCCTCCAACGAAGGGGCTTGGAAGATTACGTAGGGAGGTACATCGAGTTTCTTGGACATTTTCTTTCTCAAGTCCTTAAGCGCACCAAAAAGTACAGGATCAGTAACTCCCGTCCCTCCGCCGGCATTTACAGGGAGTTCGTCATCTTCGTCAAACTCATTATCCTCTGTAATCGGGAACGATACTGGTTTCTTCATAAATGCCCGGCCCTTAGCCGTCAATTTCAAGATACCATAGTTCTCTATTTCTTTTTCCAAGTAACCGGCAATCAGAGCCTGAAGGATTACCGCATTCCAGAATCTTTCTTCGTGCTCATCCCCGCATCCGAAACAGTCCAGATCAGCATGCTTATGAGCGATGATTTCTTCGGTCTCCTTACCGACCATCATGTCAATGATATAATCTGCTTTAAAATTCTCTTTCACTGCCTGAATCGTCTCAAGCAATTCCTTCAATTGGTTACGTGCTTTCACTTTTTTCCTTGGATGTAAACAGTTATCGCAGTTTCCACAATTATCCTCATGATACTCCTCTCCAAAATAATGCAACAAGAATTTACGTCGGCACACAGAAGACTCTGCATAGGCCGCTGTTTCCGAAAGCAATTGCCGGCCGATATCTTGCTTGGCGATAGGTTTCCCTTCCATAAATTTCTCCAGTTTCTGGAGATCCTTATAAGAATAGTAGGTGATGCACAATCCTTCTCCTCCGTCTCTCCCGGCCCGACCGGTCTCCTGATAATACCCTTCGAGACTCTTCGGAATATCATAATGAATCACAAAGCGCACGTCAGGCTTATCAATACCCATCCCGAAAGCAATCGTGGCCCCCATGACATCGATCCGCTCCATGATAAAATCATCCTGCGTCTGCGACCGTGTGGCCGAATCCATTCCGGCATGATAAGCTTTGGCATTGATTTCATTTGCACGCAAGATTTTAGCCAACTCTTCCACCTTTTTCCGACTCAAGCAATAAATAATGCCACTCTTCCCTGAATTCTGTTTGATGAACTTAATGATGTCCTTATCCACATTCTTGGTCTTGCTCCGCACTTCGTAATACAAATTAGGACGATTGAACGAGCTTTTAAATTCCTTCACGTTCTTCATTCCTAAATTCTTCTTGATGTCACCACGTACCTTATCGGTAGCCGTAGCCGTCAGCGCAATAACCGGTGCCGGACCGATTCCATTAATAATCGGGCGAATCCTCCGATATTCAGGTCTGAAATCATGTCCCCACTCGGAAATGCAGTGTGCCTCGTCGATTGCATAAAACGAGATCTTCACTTTACGCAAGAAATCTACAATCTCTTCCTTGGTCAGCGACTCCGGTGCCACATAAAGCAGCTTGGTATGTCCGCTCAGAATATCGCTTTTCACAAGATCCACCGTTCCCTTATTGAGGGAAGAATTCAAGAAATGAGCCACACTGTCGTCCCCGCCGACTGCCGCCCGGATCGCATCCACCTGATTTTTCATCAGGGCAATCAGCGGCGAGATGACGATCGCCATACCTTCCATCAACAAAGATGGCAATTGGTAACAAAGCGACTTTCCTCCTCCGGTGGGCATCAACACAAACGTATCGTTTCCCGCCAGCACATTACGTATAATGGCTTCTTGATCTCCCTTGAAAGTTTCAAAACCAAAATAACGTTTAAGAGGTTCTATCAATTTCAGCGTTGCATCCATATAAATAGTTTCCCGATAGAATCAAACCATGGTTTTTAATTTATTGCTCCTAACAAAGTTATAAAC
>JAJPYK010000041.1 GCA_021205005.1 Paraprevotella sp.
TGTTCCATTTCTCGGAAATCCGCTTCACGTTCTTTTCGAAGCGGATACATGTGGCTCCGCATCCCAAATGCCCGGCGGGATAATCGGATATGATGATACAAGCCTCTTTGGGCATGGCCGGCACATCCTGTATCGGCTGGCATTTTTCATTACTGCTCTTCGTCGTCGTATTCGTCATAAATGGCGTCTTCGTGTCCTACTTCAAAAATCTTACTGTCTCCCGTTTCCTTGCGCATCTTTTGGATGCTTCTGAAAATGAAAATCAAAAATAAGAATCCTACGGTTAAAATCCAAGCAATTATCTGAATATTCATCTCTTTTTCTTTTTTTTCCACTGCAAAAATAGGTGATTTATCGGTTTTAGGGAAGTTTTTGTTCATGAAAGTTTCGATGATGGCTATCGTGAAATACGATAGTGCGCGATTAGATGTTATTAGGCTAAAAAAGCGTTTTCGTGGCATCATTTAGCCTGGAAAAGCTTATTTTTGCATGACTTTAAATAACGAAAATATGCATACGAGAGAAGAAAAATTGGAAGCTTTCGGGCGTTTTCTTGACGTTCTGGATACGTTGCGCGAGAAATGTCCGTGGGACCGCAAGCAGACCAACGAGAGTCTGCGTCCCAATACGATAGAAGAAACGTTAGAGTTGTGCGATGCCCTGATGAAGAACGATTCACATAACATCTGTAAAGAATTGGGCGATGTGCTGTTGCACGTGTGTTTTTATGCCAAGATTGCCAGCGAAACGAATGATTTCGATATTGCGGATGTCTGTAACCAGCTTACGGAGAAACTGATTTTCCGCCATCCTCATGTTTACGGAGAGGTGAAAGCCGATACGGCCGGCGAAGTGACGCAGAACTGGGAACAAATCAAGTTGAAGGAGAAAGACGGCAATAAGAGCGTGTTGGGGGGTGTGCCGGATGCGCTTCCGTCGCTCATCAAGGCTTATCGCATCCAGGATAAGGCACGTAACGTGGGCTTCGATTGGGAGAAGAAAGAAGATGTATGGGATAAGGTAAAAGAAGAATTAGGTGAATTACAGGAAGAGCTGGACCGGGACGATCATGAGAAATCTACGGATGAATTCGGTGATTTCTTGTTCAGTATCATTAATGCCGGACGGCTTTACCATATCAATCCGGATAATGCGCTGGAGAGGACGAACCGCAAGTTTATCCGTCGTTTCAACTATATAGAACAACATTCTATCCGGCAGGGAAGACCGTTGAAAGACATGACCTTAGAGGAAATGGAACATCAGTGGAACGAAGCCAAGGCAGCCGAAAGGGAAGCGTAGCGGAATTACGGACAGGGGATAGCGGATGGAAAAGTATCCGTAAGGGTCATTCGGCGAACATTACTGACGAGAGAACGAAAATAATGGAGCAAATATTAGCTGATTATCTTGATATATGCTTGAGATTCAGAAAGAAATATCTCAGCAAACCCGAACGGAAACCGCGTCATATCCTTCTGATGAAATGGGCAAATACGCCCTATGTGGACGGCAATCTCACCATTCCTGATTTATATAAATTCTGGGATTGTAATAGAGATATAAGCTATAACAAAGTTTTCGTCGGGAAGGTAATTGTTCCGGCAGTTCGTGACGATAGGAAAAATGGAAGTATAGAAGGATTGAAATTCCTGTTCTATTGTCTGCGTGGTCGGGATTCATTTTCATATAGGTCATCTGATAATCCCCTATCCATCTATTGTGATGCGGACGGATATGAATACAGTCCCTTAGAGTTGGCAGATATGGTTCTTGAAAAAGAGCCGGAGGATGAAGATGTGTTAAAAGTAAAATATTTTATCGGGAAAGAGATTTTATGGTATTCGATACATGAAATCCCATCTGGCATTTTGAGTGGCGGGGATGGAGCAAGTATTCCGGATATGCTAAATTCGGTCGATAGATTCCAAAACCTATCCGATAAACTAAAGATCGACGATGATGAAATCCTCATAAGCGATTGCCGGCAATTTTATGTTGCCTATGGAGCGTATTTGTAACAACAGGATCAGTATGCCGGTTTTGAAGATTATCTGAATAGGAATAATATCCCGTACGAACGGTACTGTAAGACCTACTACTACGAAAAAGAGGATAAGAAAGACAATCAGTAGCAATAAAGAATCGGGTGACAAGCGGATGAATCTTCTCTCAGGTCGAATATTTACCTAATAAAAGCCTCCTGCAAGGGTGGCTTTTATTAGGTGGACTATTTCTTTTCCTCTTCAGGTGGACGATTTGTAAACTGGCGGAGCATACGGCGGTGGAATTTGTCTTCGGCCCTCATCGCAGCATATACTTTTTGAGCAGAAACGACTTTGCACATTTTTCTATAATAGGTGTCTTCAAGTTCAGCCGACTCCATTTTCAATTTGTTGATGTCGCGGATGAGATTATAGTAATCTTTGTCGGTAGACTGTGGAGGAAGCGGTCTTTTCTTCATATTCCGTATTTGCCATTCTATTCCGCGTTGTTTGTCGTGCATTTCGTGGAATATGGGGAAGAATGCGGTAGCTTCGGCCGGAGAAAGACATGCCTCCCGTACGATGAAACTCTCCAGATCTCTGACGTAGTTTTGGGGAGAAAATTGCTCCTTGGACGGTTGCGCCGCAAGCGGAGTATAAAACAGAGTAAGGACAAAACCTACTAAAAGCAGAATTTTTTTGGTCATGACGGTAAGGTTTTAATGGGCATCGGTTAAATACTGCGCAATTTCTTCGTTGCTCACCATAGCATAATCAAGCACATCGTTCATGTAGACATCTTCCGTATTTGGGGCTTCACTGTTTGCTGACATCGCAGCCTTATCGATCGTTCTGTGGGTGAAATAGTGGTGGGATGCACCTAATATCATGCAACCGCAAAGCGCGGCTGCCGCTGCATAGCCTATTATGCGTCTTCTGTGGAGGCGTATTGTCGGAGCAGACGGGGCGGTAGAAGGCGAATATTCCGGTAGTTTGCTCATCAAATCAGCTGTGAAATGTTCAAAGTATCCTTCCGGAACCTTGAACGGATTGCTGTGGCCGTATTTTTTTCGGATGAATTTTTCTTCTTTCATAACTGGTATCTTTTTCTTTATTATTTGACGGGTAGAATGGCTAAAGGTTTAATTTCGGGATTTAAAAAAATCACAGATTTTTTTCACTGCATGGTGGTAAGAAGCTTTCAAAGCGCCGACACTGGTGTCCAACACCTCACTCATCTCCTCGTATTTCATTTCCTGATAGTATTTGAGTTGAAAAACAGCTCGTTGTTTGTCGGGCAGGGTGGAGATGGCTTGCTGCAATTCCATCTCGGTTTCGTCTCCGTCGAAATAGTCATCGGCGGTCAGTTGTCCGATTATAGAGGGAGGAGTGTCGTCAATGGCTGCGGTCTCTTTTCTGCGTTGTAGGAAGTTCAGCGTTTCGTTCAAGGCAATTCGGTAGAGCCACGTACTGATGCGGGCGTCTCCACGGAAGCTGTCTAAATTGGTCCATGCCTTGATGAATGTGTTTTGCAGGATGTCGTTGGCATCATCATGACTGTATACCATGCGTCGGATTTGCCAGTACAGTTGTTGGCTGTATCGGTTTACGATTTGCTCGAATGCCTGATAGCGGTGTTGAGGCTGCCCGAGTTGGCTGATGAGTGAAGCTTCCTCAGTGGGGATCATGAGATTTGAATGTCGTTATGAGTGTAGGACCATCTGAAAGCGGGATGGTTTAAAGTTGGTCCAGTTTTTTGAGTAGAGCTTCATCGTATCCGTAAGTATCGGGAGCGTCTTCCCATTTGCCGTTGGCGAGCGGATAGAAAGTGAAGTACGGGATAAATACCGGAATGGGCGGATCTATACGCAGCGTTTCCATTCTGATCGGTTCTTCGGATGTCTGGGCGACGGCTTCCGGTGTGTCCTGCGGCGGCAGGCCCACGGCTTTCCTCAGACGGTTGATGATTTCCCGGGTAGGATCGTCCACCAGGAATACAGCTAATTCCAAAGGCTTCTCCACGCGGATGCAACCATGACTCATGGCTCTGTTTGTGCGGTCGAAAGCCTGTTTGTTGTTGGTATCGTGCAGATAGATGGAGAAATCGTTGGGAAATCTGAAAATGAGCCTGCCCAATGAATTGTTTTGTCCGTTGTCCTGCCTTACTCGGTAGTTACCGCTGGTCAGCATGGCAGCAGTCACATTTACCGGATCGACTTCTTCTCCGGTGGATTTGTCGAAGATCCGGTAGCGGTTGCGTGTGAAGTAATCCGCATCTCCCGCATGTCGCGGGGCGATTTCTTTCTTGATGATGCTATACGGTATATTCCAGTACGGGTTCATATCGACGCGTTCGATCTGACTGATCAGCATGGGACTTTTGTTTTTGGGGCTGCCGATGCAGATTTTCATTTCCAGTGTGTCGTCCTGTGCCTCGTTCACGGCACGCAGCATCATATCGGCCAGATTTACCCATACATACTTACCCCGTGGTTGCAGGCTGCGCCAACGGCTTCGTTCAAGATTAACGGCTATTTTGCGTTTGCGGTCCGTATCGCGGGCGTTCCGGTAGGCTTCGCTCAGTCGGGAATAGGTATTTCCCGAAGGTTGTATCTCTTGGAAGAATTCAGTCAGTTTCCCGTTCCTTTGGCTGTCGATGGCTTTTTGTATGAATGCGTCGTCCGCTTTTTCTATTTTGATGTCGTAGAGTTTACGGAAAGGGGCGTTTTGAGCGGTGTCGGTTTGCTCCAAGCTATTGAGCACCGAACCGGGCTGGAGATAGCCGAACCGTTGTCCGCACGCGTATCTGAAGTAAGCCTGTGTTAACAGGAACTCTGCCCGTCCGAACGATTCATGGATGTCATGCTCTTTGTCGAAGTCCAACCGTCGGATGCGGTACAGTTCATTCCGAATCTCATTCACGTAGAAAATTCCTTCCGGTAATCCGTCTCCACCGGTTTTCTCCAGATAAGACAGCAACGTATCCGCACGTTCGTCAATACCCGAGCGTGTAATCCATAAGAAAGGGGCGGCCGAGGAATAATATTTCCGGCTGTATTTGTCGGCGTACGAACAGATCGGACGCAGGCGAAGACTGTCTATCGTATAGCGTATTTTTCGGCTGTATAACTCGACTTTCTTGTCGTACCAGGCTGAGAAATCCTCTTTTTTTATTCCCGCATTAGGATTCTCCTCTTTCTCATGACATGACAAGAGGAAGAAAATGAAGAGAATCGGACTGAACGAACGAGAAAATCTCATTTCATGGATTAGCAAATGGAAATTTTGCGAACTACTTTAGCTACCTTTAAAATATAGCAACCTTTCTTCAGATTCAGGTCAATGGTCTTTTCATTACTGTCAATCTTGACCACAGAAACTTTACTCCCCGTCAAGGAGAAGACTTCCAATGTGCTGCCGTTTGCGTTATAAATAGATATGGTGGAGCCTCTGACTACGATTGAGGTCTCCGAGAGTTCTGTCTCCGGGCCTCTCTTATCCTCTTGTGCCCGACAGATGTTTCCCGTATGCAGAAGAAATGCCGCCAGAATCAAAAGAAGTGTTTTTTTCACCATAGATTTATTTTTGTTTGTTCTCTTTGTACAAAAATAGGGATTCTTACGTAAAGAAGCAAATTTTATTGTGTAAAAAGCTCCTTTTTTATCTTTAAATCGGAATGAGTAGGTTTTCTTTTGCCAAGATGGTCTGAGGAAACACGCTACAAGCTTCCTCCAATAACGGTTGCTCGTCTTCATATCGTGCCGAAAAATGTCCGATGCAGAGTTTCTTTGCGTGGCTGTCGCGGGCCAGTGTGGCTGCTTGCAGGGCGGTGGTGTGGAAAGTCTCCTGTGCCCGCTTCAGGTCTTGATGCAGAAACGTGGCTTCGTGGAATAACAGGTCCACATCCTGAACCAAGGCTGCCAATTCCGGGAGATAACAGGTGTCGGAGCAGTAGGCATACGTGCGCGGAGGGGCAGACGGCGTAGTGAGCATGCTGTGAGGGACGAGTGTGCCTTCTTCCGTCATCCAGTCTTTCCCGTTTTTGATATTGTTGATTTCGCTGATCGGAATGCGATAAAAGTCTATCATGTCGCGTCGGATGTGGGGCCGGGTCGCCTTTTCTTTAAAGAGAAAACCGCTGCATTCTATGCGATGCCGCAGGGGAATGGAGTAGACGGATAAGGAACGGTCCTCATAGATTAAAGCATGTCGGGTGGTGTCTATCGGATGGAATTCCACCGAGAAGTCCATGCCCTTGCAGAAGAAGTCCAATTGATCCCGGAGTTGCGGCCCGAACTTCTCCGGAGCATGTACATGTAAGGTTGCGGTACGCCCCAACAGGTTAAACGTGGAAATCAACCCGATGAGCCCGAAACAGTGATCGCCGTGCAGGTGGGAGATGAAAATGCGGTTCAGGCGTGAGCATTTGAGATGCGAACGGCGCAGTTGCAGCTGAGCCCCTTCTCCGCAATCGATCATATATAATTTGTCGCGCAGGTTGATGACTTGCGACGTGGCGAAATGCCGTGTGGTAGGTAGGGCGGAGCCACAGCCCAATATGGTCAATTCAAACTTTTCCATGCTTCGTCTTTATTTCCACACCGCAAAAATACACAAAAAAGGCGATGAAACGTCTTCATCTCCTTTTTTTTCTATTCTAAAGGAATAAGCTTATTCGCCTTTCTTTTCCATTTGTGCTTTCAAAGCGGCCAAAGCGTCAATGTCGCCCAAGGTCGTGGAAGCTGCCTGATTTTGGATCATCGGGGTGTCTTCTTTCTTGTTACCTTTCTTAGCGGCGTTGGCATTCTTCTTCTCTTTGGCTTCTGCGCGCTGGGCATCCTCATAGATGCGGCTGTGCGACAAGATGATGCGCTTGCTTTCCTTATTGAAATCGATAACCTTGAACGGCAATTTCTCGTTCAATTGAGCCTGGCTGCCATCTTCTTTTACCAAATGTTTCGGAGTGGCGAAGCCTTCCACGCCGTATTCCAATTGGATCACAGCGCCTTTGTCCAACATTTCGACGATCGTACCTTCATGGATGGAGTTCACCGTAAATACGGTTTCAAATACATTCCACGGATTTTCTTCGAGTTGCTTGTGACCCAAGCTCAGACGACGATTCTCTTTGTCGATTTCCAATACCTGAACATCGATGTCTGCACCGATCTGGGTAAACTCGGAAGGATGTTTGATCTTTTTCGTCCATGACAGATCGGAGATATGGATCAAGCCGTCTACGCCTTCTTCGATTTCGACGAATACGCCGAAGTTGGTGAAGTTGCGTACCTTAGCCGTGTGCTTGGAACCTACGGGGTATTTCTCCTCGATGTTCTCCCATGGATCCGGTTTCAGTTGCTTGATACCCAAGGACATCTTGCGCTCTTCGCGGTCCAGCGTGAGGATGACGGCTTCCACTTCATCACCTACTTTCATAAAGTCCTGAACGGAACGCAAGTGCTGGCTCCATGACATTTCCGATACATGGATCAATCCTTCTACGCCCGGAGCGATTTCGATGAATGCGCCGTAGTCGGCCATAACGACCACTTTGCCCTTTACTTTGTCGCCCACCTTCAAGTTGGGATCCAAAGCATCCCAAGGATGCGGAGTCAGTTGCTTCAGACCCAAAGCGATGCGCTTCTTCTCGTCGTCGAAGTCGAGGATAACCACGTTGATCTTCTGATCGAGTTGCACCACTTCTTTCGGATCGCTTACGCGGCACCAAGAAAGGTCTGTGATATGAATCAAACCATCTACGCCGCCCAAGTCGATGAACACACCGTAAGACGTGATGTTCTTGACCGTACCTTCGAGTACCTGTCCCTTTTCGAGCTTGCTGATGATTTCCTTTTTCTGCTGTTCCAATTCGGCTTCGATAAGAGCCTTATGCGAAACTACCACGTTCTTGAATTCCTTGTTGATCTTCACTACCTTGAATTCCATGGTCTTGCCTACGAACACGTCGTAGTCGCGGATCGGTTTCACGTCGATTTGTGAACCCGGCAAGAAAGCTTCGATGCCGAATACGTCCACAATCATACCGCCTTTCGTGCGGCACTTGATATAACCCTTAATGATTTCCTCGTTCTCGAGCGCCTCGTTGACACGGTCCCAAGAGCGGGTAGCGCGGGCTTTTTTGTGGGACAAGATCAATTGTCCTTTTTTGTCTTCCTGGTTTTCGATGTAAACTTCCACCTTGTCGCCGACTTTCAGGTCGGGGGTGTAGCGGAATTCGCTCATGGGGATGATACCGTCTGATTTGAAACCGATGTTCACCACCACTTCGCGCTTGTTCATTGCGATAACGGTACCGTCTACCACTTCGTGGTCGTTTACCTTGTTCAAAGAGCCTTCATAAGCCTTTTCTTCGGCTTCGCGGTTCGTGTTAGCCTCTTTGTCACCTGTTTCATAAGAACTCCAGTCGAAGTCGGCCGACGGTGCTACGTTCTTTAAATCTGCCATGTAA
>JAJPYK010000142.1 GCA_021205005.1 Paraprevotella sp.
AACGTTTTCTTTTTGTGCGGAGAAAAATTTTCTGTTTGCCGCAGATTGATGGTTTCCGGTGCGCCGGAATATGTATTTTTATGCGCATAAAAGGGGTTTTTGCTGCATAAAATGTGTATATTTATACTGTTTATGGGGATGTTTCCGGCGGTTTCGGGTATTTTTTGTCCGGACGTGAACAGTTCGGGCCAGTTGGACCGCCTTCATTGAAAGCCTGACATCCACTGTCCATCCCATCCGTGTAGCTTTTGAAAACATCATGATAACATGCAATTGAATTGCAAGATCTGACAAACGTTATTGGCCGGAAATGCCCGATATCTTATTGGAATTATGTAATTTTACACTCTATTAGAGATTGTATATTCTTATATTCGAACTTTCAAGAAAGACTGCATGAAAAGAAAATTAATGCTGTTATTGGCGGGTCTGCTGACAGGCATAGGACTGGTAACTGCCCAAACCCAGACAGTGAAGGGCATCGTGATTCCCGAAGAAGACAACCAACCGGTAGTCGGTGCTTCCGTAGTAGTGAAAGGAACCGCTCAAGGGACGATTACGGATGCGGACGGAAAGTTCGTTCTGTCCGACATCCCGGGTTCCGCCCGGACTCTTTCCGTATCTTATATCGGAATGCAGACACAGGACGTGGCGGTGAAGCCGGACGTAAGAGTTCTGTTGGAGGCATATACGCATCAAATTAATGAAGTCGTGGTGACCGGTTACGGTTCGCAACGCCGGGCTTCGTTTACGGGAGCTGCCTCCATCGTAGGAAGCGACGTGCTGGCCAAGAGCAATGACGCGAACTTTGTGAAAGCGTTGGACGGCACGGTGCCAGGTGTCCAATTGAATACGGCGACCAGTCTGCCCGGAGTATGGGGGTCTGTCCTTATCCGCTGACGAGGGTCGTTCAACTCCGGCACGCAACCGCTTTATGTGATAGACGGAATGCCGGTCAATTCGGACTGTGATGATAATTTTTTACCTGTTACCAACGACTGGATAGACCCGATGGCTTCCGTCAATCCCGAGGACATCGAGAGCATCACCGTACTGAAAGATGCGGCGGCCACCGCCATTTACGGTGCCCGGGCCGCCAACGGAGTTATCGTGGTGACGACCAAGAAAGGCTCGGAAGGCAACTTCAACATCAACCTCGATGTGAAGCAGGGATTTGTGTCTATGGCCCACAACAACATGAAGTTTGCCGACTCCCAAGAAACCATGAACCTGTTTACAGACGGGCTTACCGCAGCCCAGGGGGGTAACTGGGACTACAATTACGCCTACCTGAAGGACTACTTCGGCTGGGACGGTACCACTTCCACCGACTTGGTCGATGCCGTGACACGAAAAGGCTATTACCAGGACTACAACCTGAGCGCACAAGGCAACACGGGAAAGACCGGCTACTTCATGAGTTTGGGATACTTAAACACCAAAGGAGTGGTCATCGGGTCGGATCTGGAGCGTTTCTCCGGCCGTCTGAATCTGGACAGCAAGTTCAAACGCATCACGCTGGGAGCGAACACTTCCTACAGCTACAGCATCAAAGACGGATTTTCGCAGAAGCTAGGTGTGTATGGCACTCCCATAGTAGGAGCTAGCTCTATGATGCTTCCGATATATCCCATTTACGATGAAGATGGCAATTATGCCAATATCTCCAAATACAATCCGGTTGCCATCTTTGACAAGAAAAAAGGGGACTTGGATCAAACCAAGATGATAGTCCTTAATCTGAACCCTTACCTGCAAGTGGACTTCGGCAAAGGAATCTATGCCAAGAGCACGCTGGGGGGCAACCTGACCGATATACGGGAGTATCTCTATTGGAGTCTCTACAACCCAGACGGTATAGAATTCAACGGTCTGGGGCAACAATACTCCTCCCGCAACACCGTGGTGACGTGGAACAAGGTCCTGGGATGGAACCACAAGTTTGCCGACAAGCACGACGTCAGCCTCATGCTGGGACAGGAAATGCAAAAGAAGAGCTTTTACTACGACCAATTTGCCAGATCGAATTTTCCTTTTGCTGACGCAGGCATGCGCGACCCGACCACGGCCGGTAGCAATCTTGAGGAGGACACACAACCAAAAAGAAGCGCGTTTGGCATCGTACTTCATGGATCTGCATTATTCATATGACGATAAGTACTATGTGTCCGGTTCGTTCCGCCGGGACGGTTCATCCGTGTTCGGAACAGACAACCGATGGGGTAACTTTTGGTCTTTGGGAGGCAAGTGGCGCATTTCCGGTGAGGATTTCCTGAGAGACAATCCGGTCGTCACGAATGCGATCCTGCGCACTTCCTACGGTACCGTGGGTAATCAGGACATCGAAAGTTATGCCGCCCGCGGCTACTATTCGGCAACAGATATTTCTTACAACAGCTCACCCGGTATGTATCTCTATAATTTAGCCAATCCCGACCTGTCATGGGAAACCTCCAGGAAGTTCGACCTCGGTTTCGATCTGTCGTTCATCGACCGCATCCATTGGACGCTCGACTTCTACAACGAAACGACGTCGAATGCCCTATATCAAGTACCGATTTCGATGACTACCGGCGTATCCACCATGTATCGGAACATCGCCTCCATCCGTAATCGGGGCATCGAGATAGCGGTCAACGCCGCTCTCGTACAGACAAAGGGACTGAAGTGGAATCTCTATGCCAACCTGACGTGGAACCAAAACAGGATATTGAAACTTGCGACGGACAATGCCGTTGAATCCACTTGTAGCATCATCGAAAAAGGCTATCCTTACCATGAGTTCTACCTGAAGGAATATGCCGGAGTAGATCATGAGACGGGCAAGCCTCTATGGTATCTGAACCCAACGGGCGATGAAACCACGTCCGACTATAACGCCGCCGCAAAACGCCATGCCGGCTCCTCCGACCCCAAAGTGATGGGAGGCTTCGGCACTTCAGTGAACTGGAAGAACTTCGACCTCAATGTGGACTTTAAATACCGCTTGGGAGCCAAGGTATTAGACACATCTGCCAAACACACAGGCTTCGGCATGTCACTCGGAACACCGCTGGAAGATGTCGCCCTCAACTCATGGACGGAAAGCAACAAGGATGCCAAATATCCGCAATACATTGGGGGTGATCCCAACAACGCTTCCCAAATGTCCTCACGTTTTCTCTACTGCGGCTACTTCCTACGCATCGGCAACATCACACTGGGCTATACCATGCCTGCCCGGTGGACGCGGAAAGCGCTTATCCAAAAACTCCGCGTCTACCTGTCGCTCGACAACGTCTATACCTTCACCGCACATGACTTTGTAGGATACGATCCGGAGACGTATGACGACGGAATCATTGCATATCAAATCCCCGCCAATCGAACCTTTATCGGCGGCATACAACTGACGTTCTAAAAAAGAAGACAACATGAGTGCTACGACGCCATCCTTTCCGAATTGAATAATGCCACCGCCCATTTCGAAGCGACAAGCGGTGACCGCGGAAGCCTGGTCTATATCGGCAAAGCGGCGACTTACGGACTGTTGGCCCGCACCTATCTTTATCTGGAGCAGTGGAACGAGGCGGCGGAAAATGCCCGGAAAGCACTCGATGAAACCGGCATCACGACCTTGACCTATGGAAATGCCGAATACAAAGCTCCATACAATAACGGGACATCGAATGTTCGCCCTTGCCCTCACGAGTTCCGACAACTGGTCTTCCAGCTCTTGCGGCACCCTGTGGAGTACCTATGGTTTCATAGTATGTGCGTATGCCTTTCTTGCATCATGCGAGAAAAGTATACATGATGCACAGAAAATAAATTCATCATTACACATAACGTACAGGCATCTATCCGTACGACCGATGTTTATAAACCGGCATTCGGCAGACGACAAATCGCATCGATCCGCTCCAATTCTTCGGTAGAGAAAGAGGCTTTCTGCAAAGCTTTCAGATTATCCTCAAGCTGAGCCACGGAACTAGCCCCGATAATGACCGAAGTCACCAAAGGATCTTTCAGCAACCACGCCAACGACATTTCCGCCAATGTCTGTCCGCGATCGGCAGCCACGGCATTCAACGCCTTGATTTTGGCATACACGTCATCCGTCAGCGCCTCACGTTTCAGAAAGCGTCCCCGGGCCATACGCGAATCTTCGGGCACACCCTGCAAATAACGCGAAGTCAGCAACCCTTGGGCCAAAGGCGAAAAGGCGATGAACCCCACGCCACAGTCGCGCACCTGTCCCAGAATTCCCTGTTCCTCCGGTCCGCGATCGAACAGGTTATAACGCCCTTGATAGAGCAAGCAGTGCACATCGTGCGCCTGCAAATAGCGATATGCCTCCGCGGCCTTATCGGCCGGATATTTGGAAATGCCCACATAGAGGGCCTTGCCTTGTCTCACCGCATCGACCAAGGCCTGCATTGTCTCCTCGATCGGGGTTTCCGGATCGTAACGGTGGGAATAGAACACATCCACATAATCCAGTTTCATTCGCTTCAAACTCTGGTCGAGACTCGCCGTGAGCGACTTCCGGCTGCCCCCGTTTCCATAAGGCCCCGGCCACATGTCGTAACCGGCCTTGGTCGACACGAATAACTCGTCGCGATAGGGACGGAAAGACTTCTACATGAGCTGTCCGAACGTTTCTTCGGCACTGCCGTAGGAAGGACCGTAGTTGTTGGCCAAATCAAAATGGATGACGCCGTGATCGAACGCATAATGGGGCATGGCCCGTGCATTGGCCAGCGAATCGACATCGCCGAAATTGTGCCACAATCCCAAAGAAAGCGCAGGAAGCAATATGCCGCTCCGTCCGCAACGCCGAAATGCCATGCCGCTATCGTAGCGGTCGAGTGCGGGGGTATAAACAGGATCTACCATATACAATCAAGTTTTAAAAGTAATAACCGCAAAAATAACGAAAAAAACATAATGACCGTCCCCGCTCCGGGAAAAACGGATTACCTTTGGACATTATTAAACATAAAACTTCGAAAATTCACATGAAACACACTTTAGGTGCGTTCTGCTGCACCGTTCTGACGACCTTCGCCGCCGCCCGCGCACAAGGCCCCGCCACCCATTTTGAAATCGATACCGACCACCCTCTCCAGACCATGGACGGCTTTGGAGCCTCCGACGCCTGGAGCATGCAAAACGCCGGGCTGTGGCCCGACAGCGTGCGGAAGCAGACGGCCGACTGGCTGTTCAGCACCCGCAACGACCGCCACGGTCAACCTCTCGGCATCGGGCTTTCCATCTGGCGGTTCAACATCGGCACGGGCAGCGCGGCACAAGGACGCGAAAGCGGCATCGGCTCCCGGGGCATGCGCACGGAATGCTTCCTCAATCCGGACGGCACGTACGACTGGACCCGACAAGAAGGCCAACGCCTCTTTCTCCGCATGGCCCGACAGAGGGGAGTGACCACATTTATCGGTTTCTTCAATTCACCTCCGGTCTATTACACGCAGAACGGGCTGGCCACCAACACGGGACGCGACGGAACGCTTAATCTGAAAGCGGAACACTATGACGACTTTGCCGACTTTGCCGCCCAAGTGGCAGAGGGCCTGGTACAGCACGACAGCATACGCCTGAACTACATCTGTCCGGTTAACGAACCGGACGGGCATTGGAACTGGGTAGGACCGAAACAAGAAGGAAGCCCGGCCACCAACCGCGAAATCGCACGGCTGGTGAGAGCTTTCGGCAAAGCCTTCGCTTCGGCGGGACTGGATACAAAAATCCTCGTCAACGAATCGTCGGACTACCGTTGCATGTTCTCCACGCACATGACGGACTGGCAGAGGGGACATTCCATACAATCGTTCTTCTGTCCGGACAGTACGGACACCTACATCGGCGACGTGCCTAACGTGCCGCACCTCATGGCCGGACACAGTTACTGGACCGACACGCCGCTGAAAGCCCTGCGCAACATTCGTGTACAACTGAAAGACACGCTGGACCGATACGGCGTGCAATTCTGGCAGACGGAAACCTGCATCATGGGCAACGACACGGAAATCGGGGGCGGAGGCGGTTTCGACCGCACGATGAAGACCGCGCTCTACGTGGCCCGCATCATCCACCACGACATCGCATATGCCGGAGCGAAGAGCTGGCAATGGTGGCGGGCCGTGGGCGGAGACTACAAAGACGGTCTGCTACGCGAATACGGCCGCCGTAAAGAAACCGGTCCACTGATCGTAGACTCCAAACTGCTTTGGGCCTTAGGCAATTACAGTCGGTTCGTGCGTCCCGGAGCCGTCAGGATGGATATCGAAGCCTCCGATGCGACAGGCCGTCGCGTGGAAGAAGGCGACACGGACCGAAAAGGCTTGATGTGCACCGCCTATCGGAACACGGACGGCACATGGGTGATGGTCGTATTGAATTACAGTCCGGAGGAAAAGACATTCACTTTCCGGGTGAAAAATCAAAAGGTGGGCAAATGGCAACCTTATCTGACCGCAGAAGGAGAAAATGTCAACCTGCAACCTCAGGAGAAAATACGCAACGGAAAAACGGCCCGCATTCCGGCCAGATCGCTCATCACTTTCGTAGGCCGGTAAACGCTGACATTTTGTCAGTTCTTCCAGGCTGATCCTGGACGGGAACAAGAGAGAAAAACGGAAAATAACCTCTTAGAACGGTATAAAAATTGCATATATGCGGTTTTTATACCGTTTTCGGTTGGATTTATACCTTGATCCGGACGATAAAAGAGAGGCCGACAAGCGGAGAACGATATAAAAATCTCCGCATATCGGAAAAAAACAAGCGCACGGAAATGAGGAGATGGCCCGTATAAAGAGAAAAAACGGCCCGAACGGGTCATTTTTTATTTATCTGAGGAAAGGAAAGAAGCAAAAAAACAAAATTCAAAAAGAAAGAGAAACGGACGGACATCTGCAAAAAAGTCCCGTTTCATCCACCCGCCTCAAGTCTGCGCCTTACACTTTGTTCGTCCGAAGCTGTTTCTCCAAGCATTGTGCCTGAGAGCCGACGGCGGAGAATCGTTTTTTTCGTTCCAACCCTGTCTCATAACTGAAAATAAAGGAATCTCGCACAGGCGTTTCTGACAAAATGACAGCACGTCATACGGTTTCCCGCCTACTTGCGTCGAAAAGGAAACTTGCCTTTCAGGCGGTCCTTGAGGACGGAAAACAAAGTCATTTCACGACAAAGCACCCGTATGGACAGTCCGGCGCTGACGATCAGCACCGCCAGACCGACAAGTACTTTCAGCCCGCGATCGGACTGCAAACCCAGCACCAGAGCCGCAATGACACAGACCAACTGCCCCAAGGCGAAAGGCCGGGCCGAACTGTCGGAACGATAACCGTAAAGACGGCCGTACACTCCCACAATCATCACCCAATCGAAAATCCCGGCCAAAGCCAGGGCTATTCCCGTACCGAGAATACCCCAATAGCAAAATCCCACGACCACGCACACGGCCATGCACACATCGTAGGCCACTTCCATGCAAAGATACGTCACGGCATCGCCCTTGGCCAGGGAAATGTAAGCCACGGGCAACGTCATCGACTTGAAAAACAGGTGCAGAGAGGCGCATACGGCCATCCCCGTCATGGGCAGGAAATCCGACGAATAGAGCAGGCGGATCACCAAAGGCATGGCCAACATGAATACCACGAGAAAAGGAGACATCAGCAGCACGCAAACTTTAATCTGACGGTTGATGGTCAGGTTCATCCGGTCGACGTCCGCATTCACGGCCGACAGACGGGGAAAATAATCGGCATCAACCGCCGTGAACACGATGCCCGCATAAGTGAACACCAAGTTATAGCCCAGATTATACAGCCCCACATCCGACAACGACCCCGTACGGGCCAGAAAAATGCCGAGCCCCATGCTCACAAACGTATTCATCGCCGCAGCCAGAATATAAGGCACCCCTAGACGCACCAGACCCCATCCGGCCCGGAAATGCGCCCGACTGCGCAGATCCACCCTCCAGGGAAAGACCGGCAACGACAGGGACAGATGAGCCACCATCACTCCCAGCGTACTGGCCACCAACGCCGGTACGACGCCCCACATGCCCCAGAAATAATAAAAAGGTATGGTGAGCAGCAAAGTCACCGCAGCCCCCAGAACCGACACCAAAGCCACCCGCTTCAACCGGCGTACAGCCTTGAGTATGGCCACCTCGCCCGCCGTAACGGACATGAAGCAGACCACCGGAGAGAGCTGGCACACGGGCAAGACATGCGAAGCGTCGCCGAACGCCAACCGGCTGATGAGAGGCGAAAAGAGCGCGCAAAGCAACATACCGCCCCCTCCCGTCCACACGCTCCACGTGCGCACCACCTCCACCCGACGGAGAATCTCATCCAGACGGCCGTGCTCATAAAATTCGGATATATCCTTAATGGAACTGAACGAAATGCCCAGAAAGGACATGCG
>JAJPYK010000127.1 GCA_021205005.1 Paraprevotella sp.
TTGTTTATTTCTTTTTCTGTCCGTAATAGGCGTTGGGCCCGTGTTTACGGTTGTAATGCTTCTCGATGAGCAAAGGATTCATCGTCGTGTCGGGATTCACCATGAAAGAGATGAAAGCCATTTGAGCGCACTGTTCCATGACTTTAGCGTTGTAAACAGCATTGGCCGGGCTTGTACCCCAACTGAACGGACCGTGGTTTTTTACCAACACGCCCGGAGTGTGGTCGGGATTGATGCCTTCAAAGCGTTTGACGATCACGTTTCCGGTCTCCAACTCATACTGTCCTTCCACTTCTTATTTGGTCATGTCGGCGGTGCAGGGGATAGCTTCGTGGTAATAGTCGTCATGCGTGGTGCCGAGATTCGGAATATCCTTGCCGGCCTGAGCCCATGCCGTGGCATAGGTGGAGTGGGTGTGTACCACGCCTTGGATGTGAGGAAATGCCTTGTAAAGGACGATATGGGTCGGCGTATCAGAAGAGGGATTCAGATCGCCTTCCACCACCTTTCCGCTTTCCAGGTCCACTACGACCATATCGGAGGCTTTCATCGTGTCATAATCCACTCCGCTGGGCTTGATGACGACCAGTCTCTTTTCGCGGTCGATGCCGGAGACGTTTCCCCAGGTGAAGATCACCAATCCTTGTTTGACCAAGTCGAGATTGGCCCGATATACTTTTTCTTTCAGTTCTTCTAACATAGTTTCTTGAATTTCGGATCCTTGAGGTAAGCGTTCTCGTTGAATTGATACAGCGCGGCTCCCCGTCGGGATCTTATTTTGTCTATTTTGTCTGTTTTCTCTATGAAATTCATCTCTGCAATACGCTTGCGGAAATTGCGCTTGTCTATGGCATCCCCGTAGATGACTTCGTATAAAGTCTGTAACTGCGAGAGGGTGAAAAGTTTAGGCAGGAGGTTGAATCCGATGGGGTCGGTGGATATTTTCTTTTTGAGTTGCGCCCAGGCCTGTTCCACCATCAGCCGGTGGTCTAAGATCAATTCGGGATTCTTATCCATATCCGTCCAGTAAGCATTGTGTTGTTGTACCAGTTCCCTGTCGTAGGCGTCGATGTCGATCAGTGCGTAATAAGCCACGGAAATGACACGCTTGCCCGGATCGCGGTTCATGCTGCCGAATGTGCCCACTTGCTCCATATAGACTTCTTCAAGTCCAGTAAGTTCGGCCAACACTCTTTTGGCTGCATCGTCCACGCTTTCGTCCTTCTGCACGAATCCACCCATTAAAGACCAGCAACCCTTCGCCGGTTCGAAATTCCGCTTGAGCAAGAGCAGCTTGAGGCTGCCCTTGTCGAAGCCGAATATGATACAGTCTACCGAGACGTAGAACCGGGGATTTATATTATAATAGGCGGTCATCAGTTTCGTCTTTATTCGAGTTTACCAGAAGTAAGCGTAGAACAGGCCGCAGAGGATGAACACGCCCAATGTGGTGATGACATCCCATTTGTTCCAGCTTTCCCGTATGGTCTTTTTATAATCGGACGTAAAGGTGATGGCCTCGATTTGTTTGGCCGTCGGTTTCGGCGTGAAACAGGATACGACAATCATGAAGATGACGAGGAACACCAATAACCAGATTTCGAAGATCAGCCAGTTGGTCTGCCAGAACCATGTGGTGTGTTCCCAGAATGCACCGCTCATGACGTCTTTCCCCGTATTGGTAATCACGTTGGTAATCAAACGGATCATACCGATGAGGAAACCTACGATCATACCCCATTCGCCGGCTTTCGGCGTGATCTTCTTGGAGAAGATACCGAGGAAGAATACGGCTACCATGGCGGGAGCAAGCAACGACTGGATGCCCTGCAAGTAATCGTAGAGGCTGCCGAGGCTCATCATCACCGGAATCCAGGCCATGCCGAGCAATACGACAACTACCGTGGCGATACGGCCTACCATGACGTAGGTGGCTTCGCTTTGTCCTTTGCGCATGGGCTTGTAGAAGTCTTCGGTGAATAAGGTGGCGCAAGAGTTGAAGAAGGCGGCCAAGGAAGCTACCAAAGCACAGATGAAACCTACGGTGACGAGACCTTTAACGCCGGCCGGCAGGACATCTTTCACCATGACGGCAAATGCGGCGTCGGTGTTCGACAAGTCGAATTCGCCTTTGGCAGACAAGGCGGCAGCCACCATACCGGGGATAAGGAACATGAATACCGGCAGGATCTTGAAATAACCGGCTGCAATCGTACCCCGGCGGGCACGTTTCATCACGACTTCGTTCGGCTCGCCTTTTTTCTGTCCGAGCACACGTTGAACGATGTGCTGGTCGGTACACCAATACCAGAAGCCGATGATGGAAGCTCCGATGAAGACCCAGAAGCCCGGATATTCCTGATACATCGGGTCGCTTTCCGTCCAGTGGAACATGTGGTTGGCTCCGTAGGCATGTCCGTTGGCTCCGATATTCATGGCGTCACGGGCGTGGTCCATCATTTGGGTCCATCCCGAAGCGATACTGCCGTCGCCCAACAGGGAAAGCCCGAGGAACAGGACGAGGAAAGAACCTACGATGAGGATCGGCGTCTGGATGGCCGAGAGCGTCATGACCCCTTTCATACCGCTCAATACCGTGAAAATACCGGTGAGTACGATAAGCCCGATTGCGCCGTTCCAGAACGGCACTCCCAATAAGAATTCCAAAAAGATACCGCCCGTATAAGCCGTTACGCTGACTTTGGTCAAGACGTAGGCAATCAGGGTAATGATGGAGAGCCATGACCCGGTGCGTTGGGTATAGCGGTATTTCAGGAAGTCGGGCATGGTGATGATCTTGCCCAACTTGTTGTTCAGCAACTGATAGAAGGGGACGAAGAGCCAACCCAGAATCAGGATCATCCATCCTTGCATTTCCCAATGGGCCATGCCCACACCCGATTTGGCTCCTGTGCCGCCCAGGCCGACAAGATGTTCAGATCCGATGTTGGCCGCAAAGATGGCCGCACCGATGATATACCACGGTTCGCCTTTGCCGAACAAGTAGTCCTCGCTGTTTGCGCCTTCCTGCTGACGCTTGTCCTTTTTCACGGCGCGATAGACCGCCCATACCACTAAAATGACTCCGACAACCAGGATTGCCCAGTCGAGCCAGATAAACTCATTTGAATTCCAATTCATGGTTTTATTGCAGTTTGATTTATAAGTTAATGTGAGATTATTTTTCTACGGTGAATTTGAAGATGCACTCGCTATGGTATGTATGTCCCGGTGCCAGGATTACAGAAGGCCATTGAGGTTTGTTGGGGCTGTCGGGATAATGTTGGGTTTCCATGCAGACGGAAGCATGTTTGTTATATACAATGCCCCTCTTGCCGGTCAGCGTGCCGTCCAGGAAATTGCCGCTGTATACCTGTATACCCGGTTCGTTGGTGTAGACTTCCACTGAGATGCCGCTTTCGGGCGAAGTCAGTTTGGCTGCCAGCTTTTGGATGTCGCCTTGGGTATTCAGCACCCAGTTGTGGTCATAGCCGTTTGCATTTTTTATCTGTTCGAAGTCAAATTTGTTCACGTCTTGACCGATCGGTCTCGGAGTGGTGAAGTCCATCGGCGTACCTTTTACCGGAAGAATCTCTCCCGTGGTCATGTATGTGCTGTCCACCGGAGTGTAGCTGTCGGTATTGATATACAGAATGTGGTCGGTTGCCGGTTTCGACGGGTCGCCCGACAGATTGAAATAAGAATGGTTCGTCATGTTGATGACGGTTTTCTTGTCGGTAGTGGCTTCATATTTGATGTCGATGGCATTGTTGCCGGTCAAGGTATAGGTTACCGTAGCCGTCACTGCCCCCGGGAAATTCTGGTCGCCGTCGGGCGAGTGCATGGTCATGGTTACCGTGCTGTCGTTCACCTGCTTGCCTTCATATACTTGATATTGCCAGCCTTTCGGTCCGCCGTGCAGGCAGTGCCCGAAGTTGTTGATGGGCAACTGGATGGTGTCGCCGTCTATTACAAACCGTCCCTTGTTGATACGATTGGCATAGCGTCCGATGGCTGCACCGAAGTCGCTCGGCTTGTTGATATAGTCGGCGATGCTGTCGAATCCGAGCACGACGTCGCGCAAGGAGTCGTTCTTGTCCGGTGCCATGATGGATACGATTCTACCTCCGAAATTCGTGATGCAGACTTCCATGCCGTTGGCATTCTTAATGGTGTACAAACTGGTGGGTTTTCCGTTTACGTCGGCTACGAAGTTTTTCGGGTCGAGTCCCGATTTGGTTAAATTACTTTGCTGTTGTTGGCGGCAAGACGTCAACACAGCGACTAATAAACCTGCACTAAAAAATGCGTTCTTTACATTTCTCATGGTTCTCTAATTAAAAAACTCTAATTGGATATAAGGATATACCTTGTTTTCATTATCACATTGCAAATATAGATGTTTTTCGTCAAAGGTGTACTCTTTACACCTCTTTTTGCATGTCCATAATGTTATAGTTTATTAAAACGGGGATCCGGATCGGAACGAGAAATGCTCTGCGGGCTGAATATCGTGGTGCGGAGGGGTAAGATGGGCGATGAGGAGGAGAAATAAAAATGCGTTAGCGCTTGTTTTTCAGACAGGTTACAAGTTAGGGTGGGGATGTTGTCGAGAGCGGGGCCTTGGAGAGCGGAATTTTCTGGCGCAGATTGAGAAATTTTTCTCAGGAGATTGAAAAATTTTTTGGCGCAGAAAAATAAAGAGGGTGTGTCATAATTCAAATTTTGAGATTGACAACTTATAATCTGTAAGTATCCTCCGTTGAACTAAGCAAAAACAACCTTATAAAGCTCTCCACGAAGCTCTATATGGTTGTTTTTATTGAATGAAGTTTCTGATTATTACTTTTTCAAAGTGCTTTTTGAATTATGACACACCCTCTTACATATAAATAGGTGTCAGGTCAGTTCTTTTAGCAGAGCTTTCTTGCGCCGTCGCCGATGACTACATCGATGATGACAGGCTCTTTACCGAATTTCTCTTTGAATTTGGTCTTGACCACCTTGACGAAGTTGTCGTAAAGCTCATCGCTGACCAGGTTGATGGTGCAGCCGCCGAAACCTCCGCCCATGATGCGCGAACCGGTTGCGCCTTCCTCTTTGGCAATTTCGTTCAGAGAGTCCAATTCGGGGCAAGACACTTCATAGTCCTTGCTCAGGCCCTGGTGTGTCTCGTACATTTTCTGTCCTACGGTTTCGTAGTCTCCTTTTTCCAATGCGTCACACACGGCCAATACGCGTTCTTTTTCACCGATCACGTATTTTGCGCGTTTGGCGTCTTCTGCCGATACTTCATTCTTCACTTCGTCCAGCATGGCATAGTCGGCATCCCTCAGGCTCTTCACTTCGGGGTGGTGTTTGTGGATGGCGGCGGCCACGTTCTCGCAGCTTTTGCGACGGTCGTTGTAGGGCGAACCTACCAATTCGTGTTTCACGCAAGAGTTCACCAGCACCAGTCTATATCCTTTCGGGTTGAACGGGAAATATTCGAATTCTCCGCTGCGGCAGTCCAGACGCATCAGGCTGCCGGCCTTGCCGTGGATGGAAGCAAATTGGTCCATGATACCGCAGTTGCAGCCTAGATATTTGTGCTCCGTAGCCTGTCCGACCTTGGCCAATGTCATCGGATCGATCTTGTTTTGGCCGAACATGTCATTCAGGGCGAAAGCGTATACGCTCTCCAATGCGGCCGACGAAGACATGCCTGCGCCGAGAGGTACGTCACCGGCAAAAGCCGTGTTGAAGCCTTCTACGGGTACGCCCAAAGCCATCATTTCGCGGCATACGCCGAAAATGTAGCGGGCCCAACTGGCTTTCGGGCCTTTCTCGTCGTCCAACGAAAACTCTACGTAGTCTTTCAGGTCTATGGAGTAGGCGCGTACGTTTCTTGTTCCGTTGGCTTTCAACTCGGCGATCAGGCCTTGTTGCACCGCTCCCGGAAATACGAATCCGTCGTTATAGTCCGTGTGTTCGCCGATAAGATTGATGCGGCCCGGAGAAGCATAGACAGAACCGGTTGTCCCATCGAAGTGTTCGATGAAACGGCTTCTTACGTCTTCTATTGTTAATTTCATAATTTGTGGATTTTATGAGGTTGATAAAATAATATTCTTAGTCTCTTCCTTCGATTCCGATCTTGGAACCTTTCCAGCAGAACCACATGATGTAGAGATAATAAATGAACATCATGCAGATGGCGATGCTTACGCCGGTAACGGCTTTGCCGGCATTGGTGCCCGAATCCACAATCCTTCCCATCAGCAAAGGCAATGTGGCTTCACCGATCACGCCCATGTTTATGATACCGCTGGCAGCCTTGGTGTGCGGACCTAATTCCTGCAAACCGAGGTTGAAGATCAACGGCCACATGACAGAGTGGAACAAACCGGCTGCCAACATGGCATATACGGCTGCCATACCCGGCAATGCAAACGACAGGGCTACACAGGCTGCGCCTCCGAGAATACATGCCGTAAGCAGATGGCGCGGTTTGTATTTGCTCAATACGGCGGCGCCGACGAAACGTCCTACCATCATGCCGCCCCAATACCATGAAAGCAACTTGGTGGGATCGGTGATGGAAAGTTCCGTGTGGGCTTTGAAGTAAGCCGGCAACATGGACGGAATACCGATTTCCACGCCCATATACATGAAGATGGCTATGGCGCCCAACCAAGCATGCGGATATTTGAATACGCTCGACTTATAGGTCTTCTTGACGTCGTGATCCGTGTCTGCTACTTGTTCTTCTTCCTTGATTTCCGGTAATTTCAGGAAATAAAGGATGATGCAGAGCAGGAACGTAAATATGCCCAATCCTAAGAACGGAACGGTTACATCGCTACCGCTCAACTGGTCTTCCGACTTTCCGGCAATGATGAAATAGGTTATGAACATGGGGGCCACCGTGGTAGCTACTGAGTTCAAGGCTTGGCTCAACGTCATGCGGAACGCGCCCTTTTCGGGGGAACCCAGCACCATGACATAGGGGTTGGCCACAAGTTGCAGCATGACGATGCCTAAAGCGACGCAGCACATGCTGGCTAAGAAGATGTTGTAAATGGTAGTCTGGGCCGCATCCAGGTTGGATGATATGCCGAAATAGTTGATGATGAAACCTAACCCGACAACGGCCAGACCGAGTACGAGGGTCATCTTGTAGCCGATCTTATTCATCATGAGGGCAAAGGGGATCGACAGTACATAGGCTCCGTAAAAAGCGGAATTGACCAACTGTCCCTGAGCTTCAGACAAATTGAATGTGGTTTTGCAGAATCCGATCATAGAATTGTTCATCGTCGTCACAAATCCGATCAGGAAGCTAACGATGATGACCACCGTGAGAGCGAACGTGTAGTTCGGTTGCGTTTTTTGAGTCATGTGAAATTTTGGTTTTTTAAGATTTGTTATAGGTGTTTTTCTCTTATTTTTCTACTCCGAATCGATAGATGGTCTTTTGGGTATAAGTTTCTCCTGCTTTCAATATAACAGAAGGGAAATAAGGATGGTTGGGGGAATCGGGGAAGTGCTGTGCTTCGAAGCAGATGGCGCTTCTGCGCGGGAATGTGGCTCCGAGCTGTCCTTTATAACCGTCGGCCCAATTGTCCGTATACATCTGTACGCCCGGTTCTGTCGTGTACACCTCCATGGTGCGTCCTGTTTGAGGTTCATATACTTTGGCGGCGAAGCTTAATTCGCCGGGTTCCTTTTTATTCAGTACGAAACAGTGATCGTATCCCGCACCGTTTCTCGTCTGTTCGTCGTCGGCATCTATGCGTTCGCCAACTTCGTGTACGGTCGTAAAGTCGAAAGGGGTCCCTTTTACCGATTTGATTTCTCCGGTAGGAATGGAAGTTTTGTCGATGGGGATAAAAAAGTCGGCATTGATTTGGCATTGCAGGGTTTCAATGGTTGGCGTGGGATTGTTGATGCCGGCTAAACTGAAAAAGCCGTGGTTGGTCATGTTGACGATGGTGGTACGGTCTGCGTTTCCTTGATAGTCAATGATGAGTTCGTTGTCGTCGGTGAACGAATAGGTGACATTCATTTCCAATTTCCCGGGGAAACCTTCTTCGCCATCGGCAAAAACGTAGTGGAGCATAAGTGTCCGGTCGTCGGTTTGTCGGGCGTCCCATACGCGGGCGTGGCATCCTGTGGGTCCGCCGTGCAAGCTGTTGGGGCCGTTGTTGATCGTGAGTGAATATGCTTTGCCTTCGAGCGTGAATTGTCCTTTGCAGATGCGGTTGCCGTAACGTCCGATCAATGTGCTCAGGAAAGGCTCAGGACTTGCCATCACGTCTCGGATATTGTCGTGTCCTTGTATGACGTTGGCCATCTTTCCGTTACGGTCCGGCACCAAGATTCCTACCAAAGCACCGCCGT
>JAJPYK010000104.1 GCA_021205005.1 Paraprevotella sp.
GAATACCTATTGGGAATAAAATAAAATCAGATATTATGAAACATATATGGAAAGGAATCCTGGCGGTGATTGGGGCTGTGCTCATGATCAATTGTCAGAATGAGGATTATCTTCAGGATGGAGGGACGCACAATCCCTATTATAGCGGTACGGTGTTGGATTATATCACGCAACACCCGGATAAGCATTATTTCTCGGAGTTGACGGACATCGTGCACTATGCCGGATTGGACTCCGTATTGCAGAATGAGGAGATTACTTTCTTTGCTCCGACTGACTGGTCCATCGATATGTCCGTGGACTATTTGAATTACCAGTTGTACTGGAGGTTGGGACAGGACAGCATCAAGGATCTGCATCAGATCCGGCCTGAAGTCTGGAAAGAATATTTGTCCATGTATATCGTACCCGGAAAATATTGTTTGAAGGACATTCCCCAGTTGGATACCGCATCCGTATCCGCATATCCGGGCGGGGCTTATTATTCTTTGGCTAAAGTACCGATGAATATGGGAGTGGTTTATTATGATGCTGGTAACGTAAAGTATGCGGGGGCACGGCAGATCCTTTATTCTTATGTGTACGATTTTACCACGATGGACATGGTGAACGCCTATGTGTCTTCGTGCGACATACAACCGGATAACGGCGTGGTACATGTTATTCGTTTTATAGACCACTATTTCGGTTTCGATCGCGACCGTTTATTAGAGAGTGTGGTGAACGCCGGCATCTTACCTCTGGACCAGATACGGCGAGATTCGACAGAGACGATTCAAGATAAGAAGGAGGGCTGATTTTGAAAAGACACTTCTTTAAAATGGTTTCGTTATCCTATGTGTGGATGGGAATGTTTGTGCTTGCAACTGGATTTGCTGCATGTGAAAAACTGGATGATACGATAACTTCCGATCCATATGCCGGAGGAAGACGCCTTTCGATCTTTCTTTGTCCGAAGAAAAACAGACTTCCTCGGAAGCTTATCCCGGCGATACTGTGGTGTTTAAAGCCAAAGGCGTCTTGAAGTATTGCGACCCGCAGAACGAGGCGTATCAGTTTAAATTTTATGTGGGAGAGGAAGAAAGTAAGATCGTGACCGCTACGGATACCACGTTGACGATCGTGGTGCCCGAAGAGGTTTCCTCGGGACTGACTTACTTGGTTATGGACAATCAGGCCTTTTACGGTCCTCTCTTTTCCGTATTGGGCAATGTGTCTGTCGATACGTCCTGGGGACTGTATGCCAAGGGAGCGAATGATATTGTCTACGGTTGTTTAGAAAGGTATACTACGGTACCGAATTATTTTGTTGTATGGCGTTTTACTACCATCGGAGATGTAACGCTTACCGGCATCGGCTATGTGGACTACCAGGGGACGGTGGCTTCTCCTTAGTCTTCTAAGTTCGGTTCAAAAAATGCCTTGATGACGAACACCTCGGATATACAGTCATCATCCTATATCAGTTCCATCTCGGCTTTCAATGACGGACGAATGTTGATTTCGGGTTCATTCTCGGCCTATTATTCCAATAACACTAATGGCGTGTTGGCTAAAGATCGGGTGTACGGTGACAATATCATGATCTTGACCTCGGATGCTCAGGCAGATACCATTGGTCGTATGTTTTGGGAAAAAGGTAATGCATATACTGGCTTGAGCAAATTGAACGGTGGGGCTACTTCCGAAATTACGCGTTCCTTCGTTACTTCCGATCAAAAAATCATTGTGGTCAGCAATGCTACGCAGTATGTTTGCAACGAATATGCCGAGGCTTTCGAGGACAACGATCAGCGTAAGGTCGATGTAGCCTCGGTATTCCGGATGGATGATACGGGGGCGTTAGACTCTCTCTATCGACCGGTGATGTCCGGAAGTCGTTATTCGGGCATCGGAGACGGGAAAATAGAAGATGCTTGTATGGATGAGAAAGACGGGATTATTATAGTGGGCAGTTTTACCTCTTTCGACGGGGTTAAAGTGCCGGGCATTGTACGGCTGGATAAAGACGGCAATGTGGATATGGACTTTATGAACCATCTCGGCGAAGGGCCGAATGGAGATGTCTCTTTGGTGCGTTACAACAAGACTTTGGGCAAAATGATGATTGTGGGCGGTTTTACCTCTTTTAATGGACAGGAACGGAAGTCGGTGGTCATATTGAATGCAGATGGGACTTTGGATGAGGTTTTCGGGTTGAAAGAGATGACAGGCGGTGCGCCGAATTTCGCCCAGTTGATCGATCGCGAGAAAGTGATTGTATCGGGAACCTTTACCACTTATGACGGCGTGCCGCGTAACGGATTCCTGATTCTGGATATGGACGGTACCGCCCAACAGAAGTTCAATGTTCCGGGCGTGTTCAGCGGGCAGTTGTATCAGGTGCAGGAAAGCGAAACGACCGTCGGCTCCTACGGACTTATGTTGATGGGGAAGATCAACCGGTTCAACAGCAAGTCCGTGCATAATATTTTGATGTTGGAATTGGTTTTGGATCATTAAATAAGGAATGGAATATGAAAAGATATGTAAGATATAAGACCCTATGGGTCGCTTTGGCGATGGTGATCCTGTGCGGGTCGTGGATGGCTTGCAATGACGACCTGACGGACGGATTGAAAAAGGACTATCCGGAATCCGGCTATACCCAGCGGGATGGACATGTGCTTTGGATCATATTGAACGGAGCGAGCGGGACGGCTGTGCGAGAGGCGAATAACGACCGGAAAGCCGAGAATCTGAGTGCCATGATGTCGCATGCCTCATATACTTTTGCCGGCTTGGCGGATACGCGGTCGGATACTGTGGTGAGCAACCGTGTAGGATGGGATAACCTGTTTACAGGCCTCTTGAACCGTACTTCGGATACGCCGGATATTCTGTCGCTGCTGAAGAAATTGGATGCCGGTTGCCGTACGGAAGTATGGGCTTCGACAGACGATTTCTATCAGGAATATGCTCTAAAGGCTGATCAATCCTTTCAGGGAACGGATGCACAGATTACAACCCAAGTAGCGGATGAACTGTCTGCGGGGCAAGATGCGCCTTCGCTGCTGGTCGTTGAATACAACGGGGTGGAGCAGGCCGGCGAACAATACGGTTTTGTCATACCGGATAGCTTGGATAATGGCGGACAACCTACGACAGAAGTGATTTCCGCTGTTTCTACGGTGGATCGTTATATCGGTCAAATTATGTCCGCTTTGGAAAATCGTCCGGGTTATAGGGATGAGAATTGGATGGTGGTGATCACTTCTCCTTCCGGCGGTGTAGCGGACAACACTGGTGAAAACGTGTATGAGATGAAAGATCGGAATGCGTTTGTAATGATCTATAATTATAAGCTGGGAAAAGAACTGTTGCTGGCTCCTTCTTCAGAGGGTACTACGGAATATAAATATTGGACGCCTATTTACGGTTATAAGAATGCAACGGATTATGCCAAGGTGATCGATCCGACTTTATTTGATATGGTTTATGATCCGGGAGATGGCAGTATGCCTTATGATACGGTATCTTATACGGTGCAATTTATGGTGTATTGTCCTCAGGGACCGGGATGGAATCATTCTCGTCCTTTTGTATCTAAGGAAGTACAATCCCATACGAGTCAGGGACAAGGTTGGGAAGTGGCTTGCGATGGTTGGTGCGTAATAACCCGATATGGAGGGCAAGAACTCTGGTCTCAAAATTCATGGTCAACATTGACTGATAATAAATGGCATGTATTAACGGCTGTTTTCGATTTTAAACATCAGAAATTCATCCAATATACAGATGGTAGAAGCGATCTGTATGCAGATGCGGCATATAAAGATTTAACGTATAATTTGTCTGTCGGAGATAAGGCTCCATTGACTGTTGGCCAAAAAGTTTTTAATGCAAGTGGTGGGAATGAAGGAACTACGAATTATATAACGAATGTGCAGTTCTACGATGTGGCGTTACCGGTCGATTTCATCGAGAAAAATTATAATCTTACCGGTTTGGACGAATTGGGCGAAAGTTATCCTTATTGGGACCATCTGATCGGATATTGGCCCGGCGATCGGGAAGAAGATTACAGGTCGGATGTCTTGCCGGATTATTCGCAATACGGTTCTGTATACGGGGGCGTGAATGCGGGAAGATCGGATATGAAACTTTCTTCTGCGGTTCTGTGGACCACAGGAACCGTAGTGGACGATAATGTGAAACCGCCGTATACCAATTCCTATTATCAAACTTCCATCAATCTGGTGGATATTCCTTATATGACTTTCCAGTGGTTGGGATTTGCCGTTCCCGAGGCTTGGGGATGGACTGGGATAGCCCGTACCCTTCCTTATGAGGATTTAATAACGAACGATTAACGAACAGAAGACGATGAAACATTTTATAGTAAATATAGCCGCTTCTTTTTTAGGGCTTATCGGATTTTCTGCCTCTCTCATGTTAGGCAGTTGCGAGGCCAGCGATTTTTATTTCGAGGACGGTTGGGACGGTAACAGTGCGGATTCTTCCGCAGTGACCGTGGATACCCTGCAAGGCATCGATGTCAGTATGTATGAGAAAGCCCGGATGTTCCCCGGTCTGGTGGATACCTTGGTGGAGCATCGTATTGCCGATACGCTGGTGTCTTTTGATTTAAGCCGGGTATATGCCGGGATGAAGAATTTATGCTTGAGTACTCTTTCCTCTTCGGATACGAAAGAGGCGCCTCAACCTATTTATAGTACGGGACTCTATGCCGGTGCCGGCGAACTGGTCACCATTTACGTGCCGGAAGGCGTGTGGGGGCTGACCGTACAAATCGGTATGCAGTCGGAAGATCTGACGAGTAATAATGCTGGTTTACGCGAACCTATCGTATATATCCAAAAAGCTTTGTATCCCGGAAAGAACACGGTGCGCTCTTCATTGGGAGGATATATTTGGCTTATACGCGACCGGAATACGCCGGGACAAGACGGGACGGAAATCAAGTTCTGCGGCGTATATGCTGCTCCGGATTTCATCGTGGGGAAAACGGATAAAGCCGAATGGGTTAAGAAAATACGGTCTACAACCGTACCCTGGTTGGACATTCAGAGTACGTATATGATTATATCCGTGGAGCGTAGCCGTATGGAGATGTATCTGTCTTCCGATCCCGATTTTGCCGCCAAGATGGAGCAGGCCGTAAAACTTTGGGACAACCTGATCTTTTACTACTACCATTCTTTGGGCATGAACGAGGGAGATACGAACATTCCTGAGATGATTCCGCAGTTTGCCGACCGTTTTATTTTCGATGTGCAGTTGTCGGCCAATGATACCCGCAGCATCAATAATCCTCAGGGCCTGATGTTTGTCAAGACCAGCAGTTTCTACGATGCGATGATCGGGCTGGATTCCGTATCCAACCAACATCTTTTTAATGTGTATAACTTGTTCTTGTCGAAGTATCATCCGCAGTCTACGCCGTTCTCCGAAACTTATAAGGAAACGCGTTTCGTACCGGTATACCGTTGGGCCGAACAGAATTGGAATGACGGAAACAGCGACCGGTTGGGAGATGTGGGCATCAGCCTGACTCAGACTTTGCCGTGGGCTTTAAAATTTGCGGCTGCGGATACGGTCAAGTACAAAAGTACGGATCTGGACAGTTGGTGGAAAGAAAACGGAGATTACGATAAAAAGGTTTTCGGACTTTTGCCTCTGGTACAGATCGCCAAATACGAAAGCCACTATCGGCAAGAGGAAGAGTGGAACGCTTATCGTACTTTGTGGACAAGAGTTCGGGAGGGTAAATGGTCAGGAGGTTCGGATATGACTTATATTACGACCTTATGCGACTTATTAGGCGTGGATCTGACGTCCTTCTTCGAGCATTGGGGCTATACTTTGCCCGATGAAATTCGGGCCAGAGTGGCGCAATATCCTTTGCTGGATAAAGAGATCTGGAAGATCGATCCGGCCGCTGCCGATCCGTTCCAAAAAGTGGGTGATTATGACGTGGCCCATCATCCCACTCGGATGGACCGGACTGGATGGAATATTATAGCTTTGGACAGTGCGGGAAACACCAATGAGGATATAGAGTATACCAACGAGTCGAGCAAGCTGTATGTAAGTAATTTGATAGACGGAAATCCCTATTCTTATTGGAGTTCTTATTTGTCTCCGAAAAAAGATAATTATCAGGATTCTCCTTACAGTCTGCCGTATTATGTGGTCATCGATATGGGGAAAACTCAGTCTAT
Source organism: Paraprevotella sp. (assembly GCA_021205005.1). Lineage (GTDB taxonomy): Bacteria > Bacteroidota > Bacteroidia > Bacteroidales > Bacteroidaceae > Paraprevotella. The sequence continues at coordinate 6,225 of JAJPYK010000104.1, forward strand.
CGATGGGTTCTATTATGCCAATGGGAGTACCCGTTGCGTATCGTCTTTCAGGGTACAGACCACGGATGCTTCGGATTTTTCTCTACAGGATCAGGCTAGTCAGACGTGGCGCGACATCGGCAAAGCCTCACAGACCACGGAGACCGCCCGAAAGAACGAGCGTTATGTTGATTTCGATGCCGGTAAGGTTTCCGCCCGTTATTTGCGTTTGGTATTCGATAATAACAATCTTTATACGCCTTCGAAGAAAGATACTTTGGGGCTTTTCGAACAATATCATCAGTATCGTCAGCAGAAGATGTCTGAGTTCGGAACGTATTATTATAAAGGAAAATAAAAAGAAAGCAATATGAGAAGTAAGATAGCAAATAAATTCAGAGGCCTTTTGTGGCTTTTGTGCGGACTGTGTACGGCTTGTACGGTTTATGATACGCCGGCCGATATTGCCGGAGGTCCGGAAGAAGTGGTCGGTGCCGGAGATGGGATCATACGCTATGTGTTATGGGTCTATATCGACGGGGCCAGAGGTTCGATAGTGAAAGACGAGGTGGAGAAAGGAAATCTGCCCGTATTGAAACCGATGCTGGAGCATAGTAAATATGCCTGGACCGGCTTGTCGGACGACCACGCTCTACTGTCTGATAGCCGTGGAAATTTCTCGGACGAAGATCCCGTGACGTGGGCTTCCATGCTCACCGGATTGAATTCGCGGATGCACCGTATCCGGGATTATTCTTATACCCCGGATTATGCCGTGGGGGGAGCGCCGGTGGTACCTAATACGATCATGCAGTATTTGTCCAATAGCGATCCTACGCTGCGAATGTCCTGTGTCTCTTCTTGGGAAAATCTGAACCGTTACGTGGGAGTGATGCAGTCAGTGGTGACGACGAAGTCCGATGCCGAAACGGTGGATACGTTGGCCGATCAGTTGGCTCGTGACGATTACCGCTTTACGCTGGCGGCTTTCCGAAGCGTGCAGGATGCCGGTAAGCAAGGGGGATTCAAGGAGACGAATGCGCAATATGTGGACGGACTGAAACAGGCGGATACCTATTTGGGCCGTTTGCTGGAGGTCATTAAGACACGAGAGAACGCGGCCAATGAAGATTGGCTGATCTGTGTCACCTCCGACCATGGCGGAACGGAAGACGGGCATTACGGAGGGGCCTCCGATGAAGAACGGGACTTCTTCGGTATCTTTTATTATGACCATTATACGCCTCTCGAGTTAAAAGGGGAGACTTTTTATGCCGTGCGTTTTTCGGCTACAGAATGGGCTACGGCGGAAGATTCTACGGCTTTGTATGGCATCGGGAGAGACAAGCAACTGTCTGTGGAGATGAATATCCGGAATACGCCTACTGAAACACAAAGTTATCATGGCCCGAATTGGACATATTTGGTAGGAAAAGCTCATTGGGGAATGTATCGTCAAAGAGAGACCGCAGTATTAAGAGTGGCAGAGAATGGTACTTTACAAGAAGCAGTTACCGGTTGTAATGATGCTCGTTGGCATTCGTTGTATATGGGATTGGGACCTCAATCGGCAACTGCCGGCCAAAGAATGTATTTGATTTCTTATGACGGGCGCAGACAAAAATACAGCGAGACTTCTGCCATGGGGGTTGAGGATGACTCTACTGCGGTGGTGATTGGGAAAGGAGCCTGGAAAAATTATAGCAGTTCAACAGGATAGGCCTTAAGTCCTTATTATGTGGCTTCTCTGCGTATATGGGATATGTTGTTGCCGGATGAAAATGTAGATGAATTGGCCAGCATGTTGGAGGTGCCTTCGGATTATCCTTTACGCAGTCATTTGATTGGCGAATGGCGTTTTTCTCCGGATGAAATGAAGGATGATTCGATCATTCCCAATCGGGTGAAGGGCATGCCGGATTTCGTGTTCAAGACTTCTCATGTCTTTATTAAGATGGCCAACACCTTTCCGGATAAGTTGGCTTCGGGCAATCTGGTCATGGAGAATTCTTTGATTGCGCCGCAGATCATCTATTGGCTATGCGGTGCCGGAGCTCTTTCTTCCAGTTTGGACGGTTATAATTTCCTTTCGAACTACATGACGGATGAGCAATGGCGATATGAATAAATAATATGAACTAAAGGGGGAAGCTGTTGAAGCCTCCCTCCTATTATTT